>DATNEC010000505.1:0-6296 GCA_035606815.1 Pirellulales bacterium | reverse complement strand
ACAAGTGGCCATCTTCATCAACGACGCCAAGCCAAGCCGCGAGCGACCAAGAAACATGTGTTGCCAATAATAGGCTAATTGCGGCTTGGGGGGCAATTGTTCCGAAACCGCCCGTGAAGAACCAAGAACGACGCGTTTCATGGCCGAGTGGGCCATGCCACAAGTCCGTCGGCCTGCTGGCGGCTACGGCTGCCCGCTCGCCGGGCCGAATAGCTTGTCGAGCTGCCGGCCGATCTCCTTGTGCAACATGCCTTTGGCCGTGTCCTCGACCACGCGGCCCGCCAGGCGTTGTACCTCGCGCGCGTCGATCTTCGGCTGATGCAGCGTGCCGGCGATCGGCAACCGAATCGTCTGTCCGGCGAGCGATTGTCCGAGGGCGTTGTTTCCGATCCATTTGCTCGGCACGGGCGCCTCGGCCATGATCGCCAGCGACTCGTCGAGGCCGACCGAGCCGTAGGTCCGCACGGTAACGTCGGGAAAGGCCAACTCCAGGCCGCGATGGTAGACGCGGCCTTGCACCAGGCGAACGTCGATTTGCGATTCGCGCGAGAGGGCGACGCTGCCCAGCGGCTGCATGCTCCCCTTGGCGCCCAGCGCTTCGGCCAGCATCGCGATGACCGGGGCAAGTTCGCGAGTCAAGGCGCCGGGGCCGACCACGACCGAATGCACGATGATTTTGCCCGCGGCGTCGCCGGCGCCCAGGTTCGCCAGCGGCAACTGGCAGCCTTCGAGGTCGGCCGAGAAACGGCCCTGGACTTCGGTCGCCTCGGCCAGGATCGGCAGGGCGTACTTCATCCCCGCGTTGCACATTTCGGGCGTGATTTGCACCTGGTCTACCACGCGGCCGGAAGCGAAGCTCAACTCGGCCGGATCGTGCGACAGTTCGACGATCGGCGCGAGATGGACCTTTCCGCCGCTGAGCGGAAGATCGAGCGGCGAGAAGCGGACCGCGCCGCGGGCCAACTCCGCCTGAATTTCGCCGGGGCCAAGCCGCGTTCCATAGACGCCGGCCGATTGCCAAGCCAGTTCGGCTTGGGCCGTCAACTTGGTTAGCGCCGCGGCCTGCCCTTCACCCAGCGCCGAGAGCGGGCCGGCGAACGAGAAGGGGCGCGTCTCGCGGCCGGAAAGCTGCACGGCATTGCCCGTGTAGGCCGCGACGAGTCCCTGCAGCTTGGCCAGATCGTAGGTGGCTTGGCCGGCGATGTCCGCGTTTTTTTCTTTCGACCAGCCGGCGATCTTGCCCCGAGCGTCGATCTCCGCCGCCACGGAGTTCAACTGAACGCGGGCGATTTCGAGCGCATCGCTCGCCTTGTCGTAGCTGGCCTCGGCGAGAAGTTTCAGTTGCGGTTCGGTCCACGTCGCCCCGCTTGGCGCGCGGGCCACGAAGTTGGCGATCAGCAGATTTCCGCTGGCGGAGACGCCGTTGGCGGCGAATTGCAGCTCTCCTTGGCCGTTGCACTCGCCCGTCGATTGCCACCCGCCGGGGCGAACGAGCGAAAAACCGTCGATTTCGACTTCCGCCTCGACTTGGAATCGATCGCCCGGCTGCCTTCGGCAGTCCAGTCGCGTCTTGCCGGCGCCGGCCACCTGGGCGCCGCCGAGATCGACGAACCGCGTAAGCTGGGCCGTCAGCTTCGCCAGGTCGTGCGTGCCCGACAGCGTGAAGGCGTCGAGCGTGCCGCTGCCTTCGAGCTTCAAAAAGTCCGACTCGCACGTCAATTGATCGAAGACCGGGCCTTGCTCGGTCGAGTGCGCCTTGAAGCTCGCCGACAACGGCTGCTCCCAGGCCAGTTCTTTGCCTTCGTGTTCGGCGACGAGCCGGGTGGCCTCGATCGTTCCTTGCCAGTCGGGATCCGCCGCTTTTTGCCGGCTGGAAAGCGCGAGCTTGATTCCGCCGGAGGTGATTTCCGTGCCTTCGCGAATTCGCAGCGTGCCGGGCAACAGTTTCGCCAGCTTCGCCAAGTCGAGTTGGCCGGTGATCTCGCCATCCGACCTCGCGGCCAATTCCAGCAGTTCGCGTAGGCTGCGCACGCTCGACAGGCCCTTCGAATCGGCCAGCGTTGCGTAGCACGTCAATTCGCCCGCATCGCAGGCGACGCCCAACTCGTCGATCGTGAGATGATCGCCTTTCCAATCGAGCCGATAGGGCAATTCGACCTTCGACAATTTGAGCGATTCGGCGCCCAGCCAAGGGCCGGCCAAGGCGAACTCGCTGGCAACGGCCTCGCCTTCCAGCAACTGCTGGCCGGGTGCGGCGCCCGCGTGATAGTGCAATTGGGCGTCGAGCCGGCCGGTCCACGCGCTGCCGGGCGCCACGCGGCGCAATAGCGGCTGGGCGACCTCCAGCGGCCATGCGGTCGCATCGAAGCGGACCTCCGACGGCTGCTCGCCGCCAAGCCGCATGGCAAGCGAAAAATCGCCGGGCGGTTGGTTCCCTGGCAGGGCCCCCGAAACGACGAGCTTGACGGGATCGGCCGTCGCGCCAGGCGACTGGAGCGCTATCTTGAATGGCTCGATCTTCCAAGAGCGCTCGGCCAGGGCGTCGGTGATGACCGCCTGGCCATCGACGATTTCCAAGGCACAGTCGATGCGGTCCGCGCCGACGCCGGCGCCGAACGGCAGCCAGGCGGAAAACACGTCCTCCAAGTTACTGCCGTCGTCGCGCAGCACGATCTCGAGTTCCAGATGTTCGAGCTTTATGCCGCCCGGCTCGGTCCGATGGCGAAGCAGCGCCCAGAGCGTCTTGTCCATCGCGACCGACGCCGCCTTGGCAAGCAGCTTGCCCTCGGCGTCGCGCAGCTCGACGTCGCGGGCGGCGAGCGGCGAAAACCAACCGACCGACAGTCCGCCGGCCGCAAGCGAACCATTCAACTTGGCCTCGCGGGCGAGGATGCGAAGCAACACATTGCCCAGCGGGGTGCGGCTGGCCAATGTCGGCAAGGCCGCGACGAACGAAGCCAGCCCAGCGACGAACACGATCAGCCGCAATCGCCAACGGCTTGGCGTCGCGGGGCATCTGGCTGGAGTTTGAGCGAGTTCCGTTTCTCGGCTGGGCGTATCGGTCGCCATGATCGGGCGTCCTCTCGTTGTTTCGTGGCCGGGGCACGACGGCGCCGGGGTTCCATCTTGCGGCTCATTGACCTGGCGCCGCTTCAATACTTGTCGCGGGTCACGGCCCGTTGAGACTTTGAATGGTCCTGATCGTGACCGGGTTCCTGCGCCCGGGGCGATCAAACGCGGCCCTTTTGGGGTCAAGAGATTCTAGGCGCTAAGAGCAAAAAACGCCTAGACAAACTGGGCAAACCTGGAAGCTACGGTTGACCGTGCGACAGTTCGGCCCATAGTGGGATTTCCGCAGGATTCTTCACCTTCCACGCGCCTCTCGAATTCGCGGTGCTGCCAGCGCGTGACGCCGAAAATCCCATGCTTCGCAATGTCCATTCCGACCGCCGCCTGACGGCCCGCCACCGTCCGTCGTGGTAAATTTGGGCCCGTCCTATCGCCGCACTTCGAAAAACCTCCGTCCGCCTTCGTCGGGCTGAAAATCATCGCTGCACAGATAACGTTGAATCTGCGGGTTGCGGTCGAACGGCTCCAAAAGCAACTCCGCTTCGGCGCCCGGCGCCAAGTCTACGATCGGCTGTTTGCGCGCATCGAGCACGGCCCACTGGGCCACGAAGATTTCCCCGCCGGCCGATTCTCCCCCCGCCAGTTCCCCTTCGAGCAGCTGTTTCACCCGATACTTCGAGACCGCCAGGGCCGAGCGGTGCGGCAGAATCTGTTCGGAGGTGGGGATTTTGGACTTCGCGACCAGTTCGGCCAGCACGCGGAGCTGCGGCGGCACGCGCCGCGATTTCCGCAGGTCTTCGTATTCCAGAGCGTTGCGCTCGGCTTCGTCCGCCGACATGAAGCGGTTGTAGATCGCCACGCCTTCGAGCGTGCCCGCCCAATTTCGCTCGCCGCCGTATTCGTCGCCGAAAAGCAGGTGCTGCGCCGACCAATCACGAAAATCTCCCTCGATCTGGTCTCCCTCGAAGACCTGCTTGCCGTTGAGATAGCAGGCGATGCGGCCAGGCCGGTAGCTGACGATCACGTGGTTCGGCTCGCCGACCGTCAGCTTGCCGAGGGCCAGTCCCGGTTCGACGCCGCCGACTCCGTTGGGCCCGGTTTGCGGAGTGCGGATGCGAATGATGAGTTGGTCGCCGAGTTGCCCCAAAGTAAAGTCGCGATTGACCACGTCGGTCGAGAAGGTGACGATGCGCGCGGGGCCTTGCTGCTCGGCGAGCGACGGCCGCACTGTGGCTTCGATCGTCAGCTCGTTCGTCTGGCGGCATGCGGTCAGAATCTCGCCGTCGGCGTCTTCCGCCAGGAAAGCGCCGCCGGTGAGGACCATGGCACAGTCATGATTCAGATGAGCATCGCCGCGCGGGCGCACCGAGTAGCTGCGGTTGACCCCGGTCGTGCTGCTGCGGACCAGATTGGGTTTGTCATTCGTTTCGAACAAGAACAGCAGCCCTTGGCGACTGCTGGGCCAGGCGATGGGCGCCGCCATGAATGTTTGCGGGGCGGCGACGGCGAACTCGCCGCCGGCCACAGTCAACGCCTTGCCGTCGCTCTTGCGGGTCAGTTGCACGCGCCCCTCGCGAACCTGGACGCGAGTTTCGTCGCCCGCCACGTGGACGCGCAGCGAAGTGCCCAGTACGCGCGTCGTCGCCCCGCGCGAGTCGAACAACATCGGCTCTCCGCGCGGCTGCGGCGCGACCTGCGCGGAAAGGCTTCCGCGCTCGATCCAAATCGTCTTGCCCGCGCCGCCGGCCGATCGCCGGAAATCGACCGACGCGGCGCCTTCGATCTCCACCAGCGTGCCGTCGCGGTAGCGAACCGCGGCTGCGCTTTCTGGGCCGGTCAGCAGGCGATCGCCCGCGCAAAGGGCCGCCGCCGCCTCGGCCGGACGGCCCTTGCCGCCGCGCACCAGCGTGACGCGGTCGCCCGCTTTTTCCAACACCGCCACGTGGCCGGCGAACCGATCGAAGGCCCAATAGCCGGCGACGACGCCTAGGCCGAGCAGAATCCCCGCGGCGAGCGACGCCCAACGAACCAGCCAGCGGACCGCCCAGCGCCGCGCCGGCCGGCGGCCGGACGCCATCTCGGCCGTCCACGGCAGCACTCCTGCGGCGCCTTCCTGCGGATCGCCCAGATCGCGGATGCGTTGGTCAACCTGCGCCAGAAACCGCCAGCGAGTCAGATCGAGCTGTTGCGCCAACAGGTCGTCGATAAGCAGTTGCTCTTTCAGCTCCGCGGCCAACTGCGGACTGGCGCGCAGCGTGGCCACGAGCGACGCCATTTCCTCGTCGCTCAGGCCGTCGCGGTCTTCGATGAAGCGGCGGATGATGTCGCTGGCGTCGCTCATGACTGGTCCGCCAACGTGCGGTAAACGCAATCTTTCAGCACTCCGCGCACTCGGAACAGCAGCACGCGAATCGCCTCGGCCGTCGAATCGAGCTTTTCGGCGATCGCCGCCGAGCTAAGGTCTTGCTGGTAGCGCAGTTCAATGAGGCGCCGCTGTTTTGGCGGCAGCTTGCCGACGCAATCTTCCAACATGCCGCCCATTGAGTGGCGGCCGAACAGCCCGTCGGCGCCGCATTCGGCCGCCGCCAGCAATTCGCACAGCGCCTCGCGGTGCAGCCGATTGCGGCGCGCCGTACGGCGAAAATGGTTCAGGCAGACGTTGCGGGCGATGCCTTTCAGCCAGCGTTCCGGAGCCACGCCGGCCGGGATTTTTTCCAGATTGCGATACAGTTCCAGATAGGTCTCTTGCGCCAGATCGTCGACCTCATGGGCCGCGGCGCCCATCCCCGCGATGAACGCGCGGATTGCGGCCTGCGTCCGCCACAGGATCGTATTGAAGTCGAGTTCGACGGGGTCGTCGGGCGCCGGGTCGTCGTTCATTTAATGTATCATGGTCGCAATGATGGCCGAACGTTACCTGTTCGCGGTGCGATTATGCGAAAATCCGCCCAGGCGGCTTGCGTTATCGTAACTTTGTAACAATGGCCCTGGCTGGCGACCATTGTTTCGCAAAGACCTGTTTCGCAAAGACCCGAGTCGGCGCCCCGCCGGTTCGACCCAATGCTTGCGGAGGCTGCCGATGATTGCTCGTGCTGAAGGTGGGGTGGTCAGGTTTGTGCTATTCAGCGGTCTCTGTGCCGCTTGGCTTGCGGGCTTGCCTGTCGCGGCCGAAGAGCCGGATGCCGAAACGAGGGCCGGATGGCAAAAACTGGCTGCCGCGGGTGAGG
>DATNEC010000291.1:0-4033 GCA_035606815.1 Pirellulales bacterium | reverse complement strand
CCCGGCCCTCTCCCAAAGGGAGAGGGCGTTTTCGAACCTACTCTCGAATTGGACAGCTTGGCTCGATGACGTACCGGCCGTTGAACATGCTTCGTATCGACACGCGCAACGACGGCTGGGGAGTGGCGATTGCCGCGCTGCGCGAGCGGCTCAGCCCGCGGGGCAACGTGGTCAGCGAAGCCGGGCGGAGGCGGACACTCGAAGTTTTTGGCGAACCGCTCTCGCCGCAGCAAGTCGTCGAGCGAATCTGCGGCGACGTCCGCCAGCGCGGCCTGCCGGCGGTGCTCGATTATTCGGCCCAGATCGATAAGGCGGAACTGTCGGCCGAGACGATCCGCGTGCCCGAAGCGGATCTGGCCGCCGCCCACGCCAACGCGAGGCCCGAGTTTTTGGCCGCGGTCCGCCGCATCCGAAAAAACGTGCTCGATTTCCAAACGGCAATTCTGCACCACGACATGCGGCTCGAGCGGCCGGGCGGGTATCTGCGGCAGCGCTATCGGCCGCTGGCGCGCGTCGGCATCTGCGTGCCGGGCGGCGCGGCGGCCTATCCTTCGACCGTGTTGATGACCGCCGTGCCCGCCCAGGCGGCAGGCGTAAGGGAGTTGGCGATCGTGGCGCCGCCGACGAAGTTCGGCGCCTATAGCCCCGAATTACTGGCGACCTGTCACGAGATCGGCGTGCGCGAAGTCTATCGACTGGGCGGCGCCCAGGCCGTCGCCGCGCTGGCTTACGGCGTGGCGGGCTTGCCTCGCGTCGATAAGATCGTCGGCCCCGGCAATTTGTTCGTGGCCTTGGCCAAGAAGCACGTCTTCGGGGAGGTCGATATCGACTCGATCGCCGGCCCGAGCGAAGTCGTGGTGCTCGCCGACGACTCGACCCGGCCCGATTTCACGGCGGCCGACCTGATCGCCCAGGCCGAGCATTCGCCCGGCGCCAGCGTGCTGATCACCTGGAGCGCCCGCGTGCTGGAAGCTACGGCCGGCGAACTGGCGAAGCAATTGTCTACGCTCTCGCGGGGCGACTTGGCGCGGCAATGCCTGGAAGAGTTCGGGGCCTTGATCCTCGTGCGCGACGCCGATGAGGCTTGCGCATTGGCCAACGAAATCGCTTCCGAGCACTTGCACATCGCCACCGACGCCGCCGAGCGGCTGCTGGACAAGATCGCCAACGCCGGCGCGGCTTTTCTGGGCAACTACAGCCCGGTGGCGCTGGGCGACTACGCGGCCGGCCCTTCGCACGTTTTGCCGACCGGCGGAACGGCGCGTTGGGCCAGCGGGCTGTGCGCGAACGATTTTTTGCGCCGCACCAGCGTGATCCATTTCGATCGCGCGGGCCTGGCCGCACTGGCGCCTGACGTGCAAACGTTGGCCGACGCCGAAGGCCTGACTGCCCATCGAGCGAGCGTTGATATTCGGATTGAAAAGAGACCGTAGATCGTCACGCAGAAGTTCACCACGGAGGCACGGAGAACATGGAGAAGAAGGAGTCGATCGAGCCACGGATTTTCACGGATCAAGCACAGATCGTCTTTGCTTCCTAAAAAAACTCCGTGTCCTCCGTGCCTCCGTGGTGAATCTTCCTGACGTCGCCGGAGCGGACCGCGTCCTTAAAGAGATTGAAATGTCCTATTTCCGTCCCGCCATTGATGCGATGAGCGGCTACGTGCCGGGCGAGCAGCCGCCGCCGGGCAAGTTCATCAAGCTGAATACCAACGAGAATCCGTACCCGGCCTCGTCGGCCGTCTCGCGCGCAATCCAAGCCGTACTCGCGCGCGGGTTGGAGCGCTATCCCGACCCGCTGGCCGCAGGCTTCCGGCGCCGTGCCGGCGAAGTGTTGGGCGTCGATCCCGATTGGATTCTGTGTGGCAACGGCAGCGACGAAATCCTGACGATCCTCACACGGGCCTTCGTCGGCGAGCGCCAGCGGTTGCGGCTGCCGTATCCGAGCTATATCCTTTACAGGACGTTGGCCGAAATCCAAGGCGCCGACAGCGAAGAAGTCCGCTTCGAGCAGAACTGGTCGCTTTCCGATCGTTTCTCGGCGCCGGCGGAAAACCTGCGGCTGGCGCTGCTGCCGAACCCGAACAGCCCCTCGGGCACGATGCTTTCGCCCGAGCGAATTCTGGAACTGGCCGATCGTTTGCCCTGCCCGCTGCTGGTCGACGAGGCTTACGTCGATTTCGCCGACGCGAACTGCCTCCAACTCGTGGCGCAAAACGAAAAGATCATGGTCTCGCGCTCGCTGAGCAAATCGTATGCGCTGGCCGGGCTGCGGTTCGGGTTTCTCGTGGCGCAGCCGCAGATCATCGAGGGTTTGGTGAAAATCAAGGACTCGTACAACTGCGACGCGCTATCGATCGCCGCCGCCACGGCCGCCATCGACGACCAGGCCTGGCTCGCCGCGACCCGCAAAAAAATCCTCGCCACGCGCGACCGGCTTTCGGCCGGCATGCGACAGCTTGGCTTCGACCTGGTCGCTTCCCAGGCGAATTTCGTTTGGTGTCCGCACCCTGTGGCGCCGGTCAAGCCGCTCTACGAACAGCTTAAGGCCCAGGGCATACTGGTCCGTTATATGAACTATGCCGGTTGGGGCGACGGGCTGCGAATTTCCGTCGGCAGCGACGACCAGATCGATGCTTGCCTGGGATTGCTGAAGTCTATGATTTAGCTGAGGCGGCGATCTCATTGAAGCAGCCGCTGTCTCCTTTAAAAAAACGTCCACTGTCCGAAGATTTCCAACCGACGATTCATTTCCATAAGAATCAAACCCATGCCCCGAACCGCTCGCATCGACCACAAGACGGCGGAAACCGAAATTCAGTTGGAACTGAACCTCGACGGCGCCGGCCAAGCCAACCTCGCCACCGGCGTCGGGTTCTTAGACCACATGCTGACGCTGCTGGCAAAGCACGCGGCGATCGATCTCTCGGTCGAGGCCAAGGGCGACCTGCACGTCGATCAGCATCACACGGTCGAGGACGTCGGCATCTGCTTCGGCTCGGCGCTGCGGCTGGCGCTGGGCGACAAGGCGGGCATCCGCCGCTACGGCCACTTCACGCTGCCCATGGAAGAGACGCTGGTGACTTCAGCCATCGACCTGAGCGGCCGCTACTTTCTCGTGTTCCACGCCCGCTTTCCGTCGCCGAAGATCGGCGATTTCGACAGCGAGCTGGTCGAAGATTTCTGGCAAGCCGCGGCGGCCAACGCGCTGTGCAATCTGCACGTCGTGCTGCACCACGGCCGCAACAGCCACCACATCAGCGAGGCGATCTTCAAAGGCACGGCCCGCGCGCTGCGGATGGCCGTCGAGCCTGACCCGCGCATGACCGGCGTGCCGAGCACGAAAGGCACGCTGGGGAACTAAGGTTCCTTCGGTTGTCGCGTCCCTTTTTCGTAAGTCACGGCTGCCGCAAAGATTCGCAGTTGGATTTTTTAAGGGACGGCTCCGATGTCCAAAGGCGTTGAATGCGACGATTGTCCACGCGATCGGCAGCCAGACGTCTGATGCGCAAGGGGGGCCGCGGAGGTCGGAAATCCCTCGCGCGGCCTGTGTCCCTCGCGAGTTTGGCTAGGCTGTCTTCGGCTCGCGGCCTACCGCGCTCTGCGGCCTTTGTTAAACGCCTTTGGACATCGGAGCGGTACCTACGAAAATCCACCGTGGCAGTCGCTCTCGCGAATCCACCTTGAGCAGCCCCCGGCCAACGGAGAGAATGTCTTGAACTGCGAGGCGCTCGAAACGACGGGCCGCGTTGGCACGACAGGGCCTCGGTCGAAGAGCACAACCCCCGATGCGTTTGCCGTTCCGCTTCTTTCCGCGTCCCTCTCTCTCGCCGGCGGACGAAGCGTTGCGCCAGCGGCGCCAGATCGTGAAATTTGCGGGCCTCGTCGTGCTAGCGAGCGGCGGCGCGGCTTTTTTGGGCTTCGTGCTGGTCGCCGCGCCGGGCCGGTTAGGCGGAGGGGAAATCGGCATCATCGCCGCCCTGGGCGCCGTGTTGTTCGCGTCGCGGCTACTCGGAGCGATTCGGCGAATCAAC
>DATNEC010000280.1:0-2842 GCA_035606815.1 Pirellulales bacterium | reverse complement strand
CCGCGAGTTGAGAATCCCGAAGACGCCGGAACTCCAGCATCGCCAAATCAGGGAGTTCCGCGATTCGGCGCAAATCATCGTTGGTCAGGCGGTCCGCGCTCCCGAGGGCGCAGGTTATGCTGCCCTGATCGTCCCCCCACTGCACTTCCAGTCCCAATGCGGCCCAGCGCCGCGATTCGGCGGCCTGCCGCCAGACGCCCAATCGCGCCGGCACGCAGCAGGCTAATGCAATTGCCGCGACGGCCAAACCCGCGAACGCCCACGCGCAACGCCCCTGCGGCCACGAAACCGGTGGTTCGACCGCCTTCGATGCGAACGCGTTCGCTCGCGGCCGGCGCACGAGGCGGTACCCGCAGGCGCGGATTACGGCGACCGATGCCAGGCCGGCCGCGATCGCGCCGACTTCTATACTCGTGATTGCCAGTATCGAACCAACGTCGTGATCCATTTGCCAAAAGCCAGCCAGCACGGCGGCGATGCCGCCAGCAGTGACGACGACGAGCCCGAACCGCAGCACAAGCCGCCTTCCCGAAGCAAGCAAGAGCCAAGCAATGGAAAGCGCTGGCAGCGCGGCGACGACGAAGACAACGCCCGTAAATGCGCCTCCGGCCGCAGCCCCGAGCAGCATCTCTCCCCACTCGTCTCCTGCCACCTCCTGTTCGACAAAGAGCCGCCGCAGTCCGGCGAAAACGGATGCGGCGGCAAGCGTCCAGCCTAAGAGCGCCTGGATCGTGTACTGGCTCGACGAGCGGCTCGGTGCTGACGAGGGCGATGACGAGGCAGATTCGGATGCTCGAACCAACTCGATGCCCGGTGCTTCGAGCCGCCAACGCCGCACGGCGCGCAGCAAAGTCAGAGGCGCCAGCAATATAAGAAACGCAACGAGCGGGGCGACGAAGCAGAGCGATAGCAATTCGCTGGGATCGCTTGCCAAACCGTATCCGAAATCGCCGCGCAGGGCGCCATAGGCGAGCAGCAAAGCGAGAACGCATAGAATCCAGACCGTTAGCGGCAACCGAACCGCGCTGGGCCAGGGGCCAAGTACGGCGCAGAAGGCCAACAGAGCAGGCGGCGTCAGAAAAACGCCGATGACGGCGAATTTCGCATAACCGGCAAGCGATTCGGGTTCGAGGAGATCGACGGGCGCCAGGAGCACCGCGGCCGCCGCGTGCAAGCAGGCCAGCAAGGCCAGCACGGTAATTCGCCTTCGTTCGGACATCGCCATGCCTCCTTGACTGTGACGCCGCCCCATGTTCGGATCCAAGACCGGCAATTAAGGTCGGATTGGGAACGGGCGTCAATATCAGTCACGGCGGTTCCCCTCAGTCACTCGGCTATCCGGCCGCCCATTGAAGCTACGTCTCCCGGCCGCTCTTGGCGGACGGCCCCCAGGCTACGAAGTCTCGGCTCAATAGTTGAAATCCGGCCCGCGCCGCCGGATACTAGGACGTTTGCCTCGAACGAGCCGGAGACCGGTCTCGGCGATGCGACTTGTTGGGCATCGCGCGGCCGGCAGCGAAAAATCGGACCCTTCTTCAAGACGATAGCACCATATTCAGGAGCCTACCGCATGAAAACCCGCCTGCCTTGCTTCGCCGCGATCGCCCTGCTCATGGCGATGCCGGCCTATTCCCAAGACGCCCCATCCAAGGACGCCCCGATCCCGAGAAAGGTCCAGCCGGTGCGGATGGGCTGCGGGCTGATGACCTTCGATACCGTGCCGGGCTGGGGGCTGCGGCCCGATGGGCAATCGGCCCTGGGCCCGACCCACGGGGCCGTCGTGATCGACAAGGGCGGCAACGTCTACACGAGCGCCAACAAGGGGGTCGTCGTGTTCTCGCCCGACGGCAAGGTGGTTCAGGAGTACCTCAGCCCCGACTTCACGAATCTCCACGACATGGAAATTCGCGACGAAGGGGGCGTCGAGTATATCTACGGCGCGCGAAACGCCAACGCCGAGGGGATCAAGTTCGACGCCCATAGCGGCGAGATCGCCTTGCGGCTGCCGTTTCCCAAGGAGTCGGGCCTGGAACTCAAGCAGTTCAACCCGACGGCGATCACCGTCGCCCCCAACGGCGACATCTTCCTGTCGGACGGCTACGCGAGCAACCACATCTTCAAGTTCGACAAGACGGGCAAGTACCTCAAGCACTTCGGCGCCAAAGGCAACGACCTCAAGCAATTCAACACGGCCCACGGCATGACGCTCGACACGCGGTACGACCCGCCGCGGCTCTTGATTTGCGACCGCAACCACCAGCCCAAGGGCCGGCTGCTGCACTACGATCTGGACGGCAATTTCATCGACGAAGTGGTGACCGGGCTAGGCATGCCGACCTCGGCGGCCGTGCAGGGCGACTATGTCTCGGTGCCCGACCTGCACGGGCGGCTGGTGATTCTCGACAAGACGAACACGATCATCGCCGTGCTCGGCCACAACCCCGACCCGGCGAAGGGCGCGAACTTCAACATCCCGCAAAACCAGTGGGTCGAGGGCGCCTTCAGCGGCACGCACGGATCGTACTGGGACAAGGACGGCAATTTGTACGTGCAGGATTGGAACGTGGCCGGAAGGATTATGAAGCTGGTGAGGGTGAAGTAGGGGGCGGGCTGTTTTCGCGAGTCAGCTCGAAGGCCTTGCGGCGGCGGCGCGATCAAACCCCGGCGGCTTCCGGGTGTTCTTAGTGCGCCGTGGAGTTTACGGGTTCTCTGCTCTGTTTGCCACATTTTCATAAACCGTTCGCCGTGCCATTCGCATGCCGCTCCCCTGGTTCTTGGTTCGTCCATGCTCAACAAAACAAATCTGCGATTGATCGGTTTGTTCGCGATCAGTGCGTTTTCA
>DATNEC010000268.1:0-3027 GCA_035606815.1 Pirellulales bacterium | reverse complement strand
TTGCACCGACAACCGCCCGGCGACCGTCTCATCCCACATTTCGATCATTTCCGCCGGCACGCCCGGCAACGCGAAAATGCGCGACGGCCGGCCCAGCGGCGGCGGCACCTCGAGATCGATGCCCGGCGCCGTGCCATGCGGGTTGAACACAACGCGGGCGCCGGCCGGAAACATGGCCTGCACCAGGTTCCGCTCCGGCATCTCTCGCTTGCGCCGCGAGAACAAGGCCCGAATGTGAGCGAGCGAGGCGTCGTCCAGCACCAGTTCGGCGCCGATCAGTTGGGCCAGGGCTTCGCGGGTCAGATCATCGGCCGTCGGCCCCAAGCCGCCGGTGGCGATCACCACGTCGGCCCGCTCGACCGCTTGCCGAAACACGCGGACATTCGCCTCCAGATCGTCGGCCACGGTGGTGTGGTACAGCACCGGGACGCCGATTTCGCCCAATCGCTGGCTGAGCCACTGGCTGTTGGTATCGAGCCGCTGCCCGCTGGTCAATTCGTCCCCGATCGAGATGACTTCGGCGATCATTCGGCTTTGCTCGGAATAGGCGGTAAAGGGCGCATTGTGCCATCCGCGGGGAGTGAGTTCCAGGTTTCAAGTTTGTGGAACTTGAACTTGGCGCCTCGCGCAAGCGGATTTCAAAACCGCCAACTCCACTGCGAATAATAGAAATCCGCGTTGCCGCTGACGCCCGCCGGGTTGGTGGCCTTGACGAAACTGCCGGCGAAAAAATGCGAATAGCCGAACAGCACGTCGGCCCGCGGATTGACGATGATTTGCAGCAGCAAGTCCAGTTCTTGTCCCACGTTGGTTCCCGCCGCGCCGTTGGGAGAATTGCGGATCGGCGTGCCGGAGGCGTTGTACAGCGCGTCGCGGGCCTGGGCCAGGTGAAAGATATGATACCAGAGGAGCAGATTCGTCCGCTCGGTCGGCGAAGCGGCGGCTTGCAGGTTCAGGTCGCGAATGTTCTGCCGGCCCACCAGATCCATGAAGCCGAAATAGCGGTGCCCCCAGGGGAAAAGCTGATTGAACGTGCCGTGCCGGCCGTTGGCCGGGTCGGCGTCGCCCGAGGCCCAATCGTAATACAGCCACGTTCTCGGTTTCCATCGCGAGCGGGCGAATTCGTAGCCGATCCCCGCGACCGTGAAGCCGGCCGCTTGCACGTCCGAGCCGTAGCGGCCGAATTGGAACCCGCCCTCGAAATCCCACAGCACGTCGCTGGCCCGCCCCTGCCAGCGCGAGCCGATCGTCTGCAAGTTGGCATCGACCGGATAGGCCGCCGAGATTGGCGCGTCGTAGACGTTCAGCCCCAGGTAATATAGATCGACCGTCTGCTTCTCGATGCCGTGGTAGGTGCTCCACACGCCGTAAAAATTTTGCGTCACGTCCGGTTGGTCGGCCTGGAGTTGGGCTTTCGGCAAGGCGCCGAAGGCGACCGGGCGGACCCAAAAGCCGTCGACGTTCCAATCGCGGCCGCGCCAGAAGAGCTTGGCGCCGTCGAAGGTGCGCAGCACGTTGTTCCATTCGGCCGGCGAAACGAGTCGCTCGCCCCCATAGGCCAATTCTTGCCTGCCGACGCGCCCCCACAGCTCTCCTCGCTCGCCATCGACTAGCCGCAGATCGGCGAACAGGTTGAGCGCCTCGATGCCGTTTTCTTCGGTCGTCAAGGGCGCGTGGCGTTGAAACGACGTGGCCGAGTCGAGCGCTTCGCCGTACAGGCGCAGCGAATCGCCCATTTTCAGATTGCCGTAGAACCGCGTCCGCTGCAGCAGGAAGTCGTCGCTTTGGCCGGTCAAATTGCGGCCGCGCAGGTTGAATTCGTGATGATCGCGGAGACGATATTCACCGCCCAGGTCGAGCAGCCCGCGACGACCAGGACGAAGCTGCTTGAAGACGTCGCCGAAGTAGAATTCCCGGTTCGCCGGATCGTTCAGATAGGCGAAGTCATTGTCGTAATACAGGCTTTTGTATGCTTTGGCGGCCGGCCGTTCCTCTTGCGGAGTGATGCGCAGCGGCGTTTCGGCTTCTTCCTGGACCTCCTCAGGCTCGCCGGCCTGTTGCGCCCAGGCGGCCCCCGCGGCCAGCATAACCGCAGTCGCTATTGCAAAGAGGCGCATAAAAAACGGCCCGCGCGTTCCGGCATGCTTTCGGCGCAGCGGCCGAACGGCGCCTTCGGGTTCATCGGCCATCGGCAAGGCGGCCATCAGTTTTTTCCAGCCCTGGCGGCGGGCGTTGGGAGCCGGCGAATTCGATAGGAAATCTCGCGCCTGAAACCTGGAACTTGAAACCTTTCCGCACTCCAATTTCCCCCGCGCGCTACAATATCATCGCCATGAGCCAGATCGAATTACCCATCGAAGGCATGACCTGCGAACACTGCGTCCGCAGCGTGCAAGCGGCGCTCGAACGGGTTGCCGGGGTGCAGTCGGCCAGCGTGGATTTGGCCGCCAAGCGGGCGGTCGTCGAACTCGACCCGAATCGGGCATCCCGCGACGATCTCGTCCATGCCGTCGAAGCCGCGGGCTATCACGCCGGCGACGGCCAAGCCGCCCCGCGGCAGCTTGTATCGCTGGAAAGGCAGCCGCCGCGAAAAACCGCCGCGCCGGCAGCGGGCGAACTCGCGGCGGTAAGCGGCCGGCCGGAGGTGCTAAGTGGCGAGCCGGAGGCGTCAGCCTCCGTGTCGCCAAGCAGCGCGGTGACGCCAAGCGGCGCGGCAGCGTCGAACCACCCGGAGGCTGACGCCTCCGGCTCGCCATTAATCGACGCCTCCGGCTCGCCATTGGGCGACGCCTCCGCTTCGCCATCCCCTGTGGAGTCGCCGATAGCGTCCAAACGGTTGCTGCTCGATATCGAGGGCATGCACTGCGCGAGCTGCGTTTCGCGCGTCGAAGGCGCCTTGCAAGGAGTACCGGGGGTCGCCACGGCCCGCGTCAATCTGGCTCTGGAACAAGCCTCAGTCGAATTCGACCCGCGCCGGGCGAAACTCGAAGATTTGCTGGCGGCGGTGGGCGCGGGCGGCTATCGGGC
>DATNEC010000251.1:0-4961 GCA_035606815.1 Pirellulales bacterium | reverse complement strand
TCAGTTGCTGGTGCGCGAGATGATCCTGCAACTGAAGACGGGCGCCATCGACGCGGGTTATTTCCGCGACAAGTTCGGCGTCGAGGTGCTCGAAGACTGGGTCGATGTTTGGCAGGAATATGCCGCAGACGGCTACCTGGCGATCGACGGCGATCGCGTGACGCTCACGCGGGCCGGCTTGCTGCGGGTCGATGCGTTGCTGCCCGCCTTCTTCGAGCCGGAGCACCAGGGAGTGCGGTATACATGAGCGAAGAGCTGGTCTTCATGATGGGCCAGTTTGCCGCCAGGTTCCCCGTCGATCGCCGCTATGCAAAGAACCACATGTGGGCCAAACCGGCGGCAGAGGGGGACCGATTTCGCTTCGGCTTCGCGGCCTACGCCGTCCGCTTGCTGCAAGACGTGTACTTTCTGGAGTGGTCGGTCGACGCGCCGGCGCCGCTGCGCGAGAAGCAGGCCATCGGCGCCATCGAAAGCTCGAAGGCCGAAAGCGAACTCTACGCGCCAATGTCCGGCCGGCTGGTGGAGTTCAACGAGAACTTGCTCTCCGACCCCTCGGGCATTAACGTAGACCCATACGGCGAGGGCTGGCTGTTCGCCATGGAAGGCCCCGGTGAGGGGCTGTTGTCGCCCGAGGATTATCTCGTCCATCTGGCCGCCAGTTGGGCCATCGCCGAGCGGACCATCAAAGGGCAGATCAACGAAAGCGAGTAGAACATTTTCGATTTTGGATTTTCGATTCCAATCCAAAATCAGAAATCCAAAATCCAAAATGGCCAAGAAACTCACGGTCGTCATTTCGCAGGGCCAAAGCGCCAATCCCATAAAGCGCAAGCTGGAAGAGGATCTGGTCGGCGCCTTGCTCTTCGAGCGCGGTTTGGAGGTGACGGTCATTCCGCACCTCTACGACCTGGCGCCAGACGGGACCGGCATGCTCTGCCTGCAAAGCATCGCGGGCGACATGGTCGTGTTGAGCTGGCTCTTTCCGCGCGCGGCCCACTGGACGCTCGACCGCAACGGCATCCGCGGCCGCGTCGGCAAGATCTTGCTGGAGAGCGCATCCGAAGAGGACGAGGACGACGAAGACGAGGCCGCCGAAGACGAAGACAAGCCGCGCGTCGCCGATAGCCTGCCGCCGCCAAATCGCACGATCTATTGCCTCGATCTGCGGGCCCGCAACGAGGTCGAGCCGTTCGTGGCGGAGATCCGGCGGATCGTCGCCGAGGCGTCGGTGCAAACCGTCGGCATCGACTTGATGGGCTGGATTCAAGGCTCGCCCAAGCCGGAACAGTTAGATCGTTATCTGCATCCGGCCGAAACGAACGTCGCGTCGCCGTTTTTCGAGCCGCCTGCGGACGTCGGCCCATCGCCCGCGACCGACGCTTCGCCGGCGGAAGAGACCGGCGATGAGTCGCCGACGAACGGGGCACCTCTTCCGGCCGCGCCGCTACGGATCGACGAAGCGCCCAACCGGCGCTGGTATCCGGTGATCGACTACAGCCGCTGCACGAATTGCCTGGAGTGCCTCGATTTCTGTCTGTTCGGCGTCTACGGCGTCGGCGGCAGCGAGACGATCCTGGTCGAGCAGCCCGACAACTGCCGCAAAGGCTGCCCGGCGTGCAGCCGCGTCTGCCCGGAGAACGCAATCATCTTCCCGCAGCACAAGACGCCCGCCATCGCCGGCAGCCCCGACGGCAACGCGGGAGCATTGAAGATCGACCTCTCGAAGTTATTTGGCGCCCCGGACGCTTTGGAAGTGGCCGTGCTCGAACGCGACGTCGAGTTAGTCGCCGTTGGCCGCGACGCCGTGGGCGCCTCGGTCGGCATTCCGAAGCGTCAGCCCGAGAAGCATCGCGGGCCGAAGGACGAGTTGGACAGCTTGATGGACCAACTCGATAGTCTTGACCTGTAGCGAATTCGCCGCTCAATACGGTCCGGCCATGTCGACCAGGAAGTTGCCGTTGTTCGCCAGCGGCAAGTAAGGCAGCCAGCAGCCGCCGTTGACGGTGCGGGTGCGGGCGTTGAGGCCAGGATACCAAGCCAGGCCGAAGCCAACATTGTAGGCGTCTTGCGTGGCGGCCACGGCGCCGGACGAGGCGCTCGGCCACATGTACATGGCATTGGCGTACATCGCCAATTGTGGCGAGATCGGCACCTGGGCCGAGCCGCCCATGATGAACTCTCCGAGCGTGCCGGGACCGCCCAACTTCTTCTGCGTGGGCAGGCCCAGGTAAAACCAGCTATCGGCGCCCTGCGCGTACTTATGATGCCAGAAGAAATCGAGCTGGCTCAAGGGGCTGATTTGCAAGGCGTTTTCCGGCGCCTGCCGATTGAAGCCTTTGTCGCGGACGGTGGCCCAAATGCCCAGCGAGTTGAAAGAGCTGAAGGCCCATTCCGCCTGGCCGCGCCATTGGCCCAAGGTCGGCGGGACCGCCGACGCACCATAGTTGTTGTTGATCATCCAGTCGTAAACGAGGCCGTAGCTGAACCGCTGGCCGTCGTTGCCGCGGTGGAAAAAGCCGGTCGTGATGAAGATCTGCTGCTGGACGCCGCTGGGATGCGACGTCGAAGACGAGCGGCCGCTTAAATCGTAAACGCCGTAGCTGGCACCCAACTGCCAGCCCAGCCCCAGGGCCTCGAAGCGAGGCAGCGGCACGGCGGCGTTCAGCCCGCTGACCGAGCCGAAATTGCTCTGAAAGGCGCCGTCGGCGATGTTGCGAAACGTGTCGGCGCCCGAAAACGCCAGAAAGCCGAATCGCGGGCAATCCTGGCAATCGGGACGCAAGTCGCGGCACGAGACGCAAGAACCGTCGTCGCACGTGGTGCAGTGCGGGGCAAGCTCCGCTCCCGGCTCAGCCGGCGGAGTTTCGCTCAGCGATTCGGCCATGATCGGCGCTTGCGGTCCTTCGCGGGGAATGGTGGGCGGCCCCTGGTCGTAACTCGCCAGCGAGACCGGATACTTCTGCGAGTCGGGATTCCCTGGCGGCGAGGGCGCTTGCGCCCAAGTCGCGTTCGCGCCGAGCAGCGCCATAAAAGTTTGCATCAAGGCGCAACCAAAAAGGGCGTGTTTCATCGGCCTCGATCCTTCCGAAAGAGGTTCCTGAGCTCGCGGCAAACAGCGATCGGCGACGTGCAGCCGCCCTGGCCGGCGATGCGAAAAACATCGCCTGGCGCGAAACGGCCGAGGCGTAATCGAGATCAGGTAGAAAAAGCGGCGTATAGTGCCAAAAGCGGCGCGCCGAAGCAACCTCAATCTGAAGTCGCGGTGGACCGCACGCTAGCAATGACGCCAGCGAGCAGTCTCTCGGCCGCGAATGAAAAAACGCCGCCGCGACCGACGGAGCGTCGGTCGCGACGGCGTCTGCGGGCGTAACCGCCTGAGATTCTTTTTAGTGCCCGTCCCCGTCAGGGTCGCCGCCGCCGGCCTTCAGCGCGGCGGCCGACAAACTCAACGTGTCCTGAGCGGCTTGCGACGAACCCGCGTTCGACGAGGGACCGGACGAGGCGTTGGACGAGGGTTGCTGCAGGGATTGCGCGACCAGTTGGGCCACGTAAGAGTTCCCGCCGACCGGTTGCACCGTGATGGAGTCTCCTTCAGGGATCCGCCGGCGCGCAAGCCTGGCTACGGCCGCTACGCGACGCTCCGTCCCTGAAATCAACCATCGGCGACCGTTTGCGCAGACATTGAAAGTTTCCTCGTCGGAAAAATCGGTAAAGTCCGTCTGTGGCAAGATGGTATAATCGGGCGGCTCGCCCTAGCTCGTTCGTTTTTATCGTCGTTCGCCTGGTTTGGGAAGATACGTCTCGCTCAAAGAAGTGTTCAACTTCTAGCCTTGCGATGAATTCTCGCAAACCAACAGCCCCTGGCCGCGGCGCTCAGCAAGATCCGCCGAACCGCTTTCTCTCGACGCGCATCGAGGAGACATTCGACGATCGCGAGCACGACGAAGACTTGCTGGCCGACCGGCGCGTCATGCCGACCGAGTTTTTTCCGGACCGCTCGCGGACGATCATCCGCGAGAATCAAAGCCCCGACGTCGGATTCCGCTACAGCATCAACGCCTACCGCGGCTGCGAGCACGGCTGCGCGTATTGCTATGCACGGCCGACGCACGAAACGTTCGGCCTGGGCGCCGGGCTCGATTTCGAAACCAAGATTCTGATCAAGCACGAGGCGCCAGCGCTGCTGCGCAAAGAACTGGCCAAGCCCGGCTGGACGGCCGAAACGATTGCGATGTCGGGAGTGACGGATTGCTACCAGCCGGCTGAACGCCGCTTTCGCCTGACGCGAGCGCTGCTGGAAGTGCTGGGCGAGGCGAACCAGCCCGTCGCCATCATCACCAAGAACGCGCTCTTGACGCGCGATCTCGACTTGCTGGCATCGATGGCCGCGCGGAGACTGGTCCATGTTTATCTCAGCGTCACGACGCTCGACGCCGAGTTGGCCCGCACCTTGGAGCCGCGAACCTCGCCGCCCCACGTGAAGCTGGCGGCCATCAAGTCGCTGAGCGGCGCCGGAGTGCCGGTCGGAGTGATGGTCGCGCCGGTGATTCCGGGGCTGACCGATCACGAGGCGCCGGCGATTTTGGAGGCGGCGCATGAGGCTGGCGCCCGCACGGCCGGCTATACGCTCTTGCGCTTGCCGCTGAGCGTCGAGCCGATCTTCCGCGATTGGCTGGCCGCGCACGCCCCCGACAAGCAGCCGCGGATCGAGGCGCTGATCCGCTCGACGCGCGAGGGCAAGCTGAACGACGCTCAATTCGGCCGCCGCATGCGCGGGCAAGGCGAGTACGCCGCGCAGATCGCCCGAAACTTCGCCGTCTTTCGCCGCAAATACGGTCTCGATCAGCCGCTGTCGGAACTCGACCGTTCGCAGTTTCAGCCGCTGACGCCGCCGTCCGGGCAGATGTCGCTGTTTTGAATGATGGACTCCCTCTCCCTCTGGGAGAGGGCCGGGGTGAGGG
>DATNEC010000246.1:0-4299 GCA_035606815.1 Pirellulales bacterium | reverse complement strand
ACACGCTGCCGGCCTTCTCCTCGGCGATCGAGTTGGGCGTCGATCTGGTCGAGTTGGACTACCGGCATTCGGCCGACGGCGTGCCGGTCGTGTTTCACGACGAGACGCTCGACCGCTCAACCGATGCCGTCGTCCGCTGGGGCGGCCAAGATATTCCGTTGGCCTCGCGCACCGCGGCCGAACTTGGGCGGCTCGATGCCGGCGGTTGGTTTTCGCCGGAGTTTGCCGGCACGCGATTGCCGACGTTAGAAGAAGCGCTTGCCCTGATCTGTCGCGAATCGCGGTGCATGATCGAGCGCAAGGCGGGCGATGCGAAGACATGCGTCGAATTGCTGAGGCGGCTCGCCGTGATAGACCGCGTCGTCGTGACCGCCTTCGATTGGGCGTTTCTCGCCGAGTGCCGCGAATTGGCGCCCGAATTGACGCTGGGCGCCTTGGGCGACGAGCCGTTGACGCCCGAATCGCTCGATCGGGCGGTCGCTAGCGGCGCCAGCATTGTCGGCTGGGGCGACGCCTGGGTGGCTCGCGAGCACGTCGCATTGGCCCACGGCCGGGGAATGCGAGTGTGGGTTTGGACCGTCGACGATCCGATCCGCGCTCGGGGACTGATCGGTTTCGGCGTCGATGGCCTGATTACCAATGCGCCGGCAATGATGCTGGATGAAACTTAGGAGGGACTTCCAAGTCCGTCGCCCGGTCGCATGACGGACCAGAGGTCCATCCTACGTTTTCGCTCGCGTTCGCCCTCTTCATCGCCTCTCTTGACCGCTTTCGGCGTCATTCCTATACTCGCCGCCCCAAGGGCCTTTCGAATCGGAGGAACCGCGATGACACGGACGGATCGGGAACAACCTCGCAACCAAGGATGGCGAAAGCGGACCGGCTGGCTGGCGGGCGGGGCGGCCGTGCTGGTCGTGTGCGCTTGCATACGCGGCGCCTGGGGCCCCGAGGCCGCCAATGCGGATTCGCCCGTCGGCAAGCTGTTCGGCAAGAAGGCGGCGCCGGTTGCCAACAAGACGGCCAAGCCGGCGGCGGCCAAAGGCGTGACTCCCGAAGCGGTCGCGGCGCCCGACAAGCAAACGATCGTCGCCACGGTCAATGGCCAGGAAGTCTCTCGCAATGAACTGGGCCAGCAATGCCTGGCCCACTTCGGCGAAGATGTGCTGGAAACGCTCGTCAACAAGCAGCTCATCGCCGAGCATTGCAAGCTGAAAAACGTCGCGGTCACGCAAGCCGAAGTGCAGGCGGAGATCACGCGGATGGCCGAGCGCCTGGCGTTGCCCAAAGACCAATTGCTGAAGATGCTGCGCGAGGAGCGTGGGATCAGCCCGGGCCAGTACGCCAACGAAATAATCTGGCCCGCCGTGGCCTTGCGCAAGTTGGCCGCCGACCGGCTGACGGTCAGCGAGCCAGATTTGCAGCGGGCCTGGGACACGCTGTACGGGCCGGCCGTGCAAGCCCGGCTGATCGCTTGCAAGAGCCTGGCCGACGCCCAGCAGATTCGCAACGAAGCCCTGCGCGATCCCGATAAGTTCGGCGAGTTGGCCAAGCGCCGCTCGATCGACGCGAACAGCGCCAGCGCCAACGGCATGATCCAGCCGATCCACAAGCACCAAGGCGATCCGGAGATCGAGCGGGTCGCGTTCGCGTTGAAGCCGGGCGAGATCTCCGACATTCTGCTCGTCGGCAACCAGTACATCATTCTCAAGTGCGACGCCCAGTTGAAGGCCCAGCCGGTGCCGCGCTCGAAAGTGGACAAGGTGCTGACCGAGAGCATTCGCGACAAAAAGCTACGTCAGGTCTCCGACGACTTGTTCAAGGAATTGCAGAAAGGCGCCCGACTCGAAAACGTGTACAACGACCCGGTCAAGCGCAAACAATATCCGGGCGTCGCGGCGCTGATCAACGGCCGCAAGGTGACGTTGCTCCAATTGGCCGAGGCCTGCATCGACCGCCACGGCGAAGAGATGCTGCGCGGCATGATCAACCGCATTCTGCTCGAACAAGCCTGCAAGAAGCGGAAGATCGTCGTCTCCGAGCAGGAGATGCAAGCGGAGATCGCCCGGGCGGCCATGGCGATGGGCAAGACCAAAGCCGGCGACGAGCCTGACATCGAGACTTGGCTGGCCGACGTCAAGAAGAACCAGGGCCTGTCGCCGGAGCTTTATCGGCACGACGTGGTCTGGCCTTCGGTGGCGCTGAAAAAACTGATCGGCGAGGACGCCGAAATCACCCAGGAAGATCTAGAGAAAAGCTTCGAAGCGAACTATGGAGAGCGCGTCCGCTGCCGCGCGATCGTGTTCAACAGCTTGCGCCAGGCGACCAAAGTCTGGGAAGACGCTCGCGACCACGTGCATCCGGGCGACGCCGGCAGGTACGACGAGAGCGTGATCTATTTCGGCGAGCTCGCCGAGAAATTCTCGGTCGAGATGGGCAGCAAGACCATGAAGGGCGAAGTGCCGCCGATCCAGCGCTACGGCGGACAGCAGTTGCTGGAGAAAGAGGCATTCGAGTTGAAGAAGGGCGACATCTCCGGCATCATCAACGTCGGCCCCGACCGGTACGTGGTGTTGTTTTGCGAAGGACGCACGAAGCCGGTCGAAACCGATTTCAACGTGGTGAAGAAGTACATCTACGACGACCTGCGCGAAAAAAAGATGCGGCTGGCCATGTCGCAGGAATTCACGGCGTTGGAAAGAAAGGCGACCATCGACAACTATCTGACCGGGGAGCTGCAATCGCCCTCGAAATCGGCCTTCGACTCCACGGCCCGGATCGACGCGGCCCGCGGCCTGTTGGACCCGCGCGATTCGGCGCCGCCGGGCAAGAGCGTTCGATCGCCCAAGGCCCGGCCCGCCGCTTCGACGGCCGTCCGGCCGGCATCGGCCTTGCGATAGCCGGCATCTGGCTTGAATCTCATCCGATCATGGCGGAAAGCGATAGATTTTTCTTGACGCCGGGGCGGCGACCATTAGGATGAAGGCCATCGCCGCTTGAATTGCGCAAAATTGCAGGTTTCGCAAGGCGAACCCTGTACCCCGCGCAGTCGGACAGAGAATCTGAGCAGCATTCGGCCTGGAACGCTCGATGCTTTCGAGCTTTGCAATGCGCCAGCCTTTTTTTGGGCTGAGCGGGTCGGCTGGGTGTTTCAGGACTTCCCGAGAGCGGGCGTGTTCGTTTTCACCCGCTTCACGAGAGGTCTATCGCCATGTCGCAGTCGGTCGGTCGTCGTTCGGGGTTCACGCTTGTTGAACTGTTGGTCGTCATCGCCATTATCGGCATTTTGATCGCCTTGTTGCTGCCGGCGGTGCAGGCGGCGCGCGAGGCGGCCCGCCGCTCGCAATGCACGAACCAGCTCAAGCAATTGGGGATGGCCGCGCTTAACTATGAAAGCACGCACCGCGTATTTCCGCCGGCCGGCCTCGATTACGGCTGGACGCCGCACGCCGACGGCGCGCCGAAGACGATCTTGAATTTGAACGGCTTCGTGCTGATGCTGCCCTTCATGGAACAACAGGCGATCGCCGGGCGGTACAACTACAACGGCTCGGCCGGGGCTTACGACACGAACGGCATTCCGCTGGCGGGCGACCCGGGTCTGAATGGCAATGCCACGATCGTGGCGATGCAACTGCCGATTTTCTATTGCCCCAGCGACGACGGCCCGCGTGCCGTGGCTTGGACGGGGACGACGGTGCCGAATTATGGCATCTCGACGCAGAGCCCTTTGTTCGGCGCTTTGACGTGCTATGAGTTCAGCACGAACCCTGGCCAAGAGCAGGGCAATGGCAATAGCTGGAATACTTTCGCCAGCAACAAGGTGACTCGTGCGCTGTTCGGCCAGAATTCGGCGGCCAAGTTCGGCGACATCACCGACGGCTCGAGCAATGTCACGGCATTTATCGAGACGACGCTGCGGACCGGCGACGGCGGGAGCAATACCTGGGGCTATCGCGGTTGGGTGATGAACGGCGTCAGCCTGTACGGCGTCGGTCCCAACGGCATCAACCAATGGCAGGCGCCGGCTAGCTGGAGCGCTTGGTATAGCGCGCCGCCGATGGTCGGCAAGGTGATCCAATGGGGCGGCGCCGGCAGCTTGCACCCGGCGGGTTGCAATGCCGTGATGGCCGACGGCTCGACCCATTTCATCAACGAATCGACCGACTTGCTCACCCAGCAACGGCTGGGCTTCATCGCCGATGGCGCCACGCTGGCAGGTTATTGATCGCGGGTGGCGGCCGTTCGACTTCGCGGGGCGCCCAGAAGAGGGAACGAAAGAGGGAACATTGATGATCGCGC
>DATNEC010000226.1:0-4604 GCA_035606815.1 Pirellulales bacterium | reverse complement strand
CTCGTGAAGGGGCTTGGCTTGCTGACGGCCTCGGTCAGATGGCTGCCAAAATGGGCAGGCATGGCGCCGGCGTCGGCCAGGGCCGCCATATACTTGGCCTTCGAGGCCCGCGGCACGCGAATGCGGCTGCCTTCGATCTCGTAGTCGCTCAGGCCGGCCGTGCCGAAGGCGGCTTCCATGCCGTCGATTTCCGCCGGCGAAAAGTGGTGTCCGCTGAGCAGGTAAGCTTCGCCGCCGGCGATCCGCGTGTTGAACAGATAGGCCAGCCCGACGACGACCGCGGCCAGCAGCAGCCCGGAGGTGATCCGGGCCGCCGGCGTCATCGACCGAAACAAATCGGCGACCTGAACGTAGGACTTATTGAGAAAATCCATCCTTGGAAACTCCGCGACTCGATCGGCGGGCTGTTCGTCGAAGCGGCGTCTTGCCGCTTCCGGAAACGCGGCAAGGCGCCGCGTCTACCTCGATCTCACACCCGAATGTTCTGCACTTCTTGATACGCCTGCACGAGCTTGTTGCGGACCTGCATCATCGTGCGAAACGCCAAATCGGCCTTCTGCACGGCGCTGAACACCTCGGCCGGGCTGATGTCGCCGCCCGTGGCCAGGTGCTCGACGGCGCGGTTGGCGTCCTGTTGCATCGAATTCACCTGCTGAATCGAATCGAGCAGCACGTTCTTGAATGAGGGGCCTTCTCCGGCGGCGGCCGGCGCCGCGCCCGGCGGCTGCGGAAACGAGAGTTGCTGCGACTGGATGTTCTGGATCGAGTTGGACACGGGAAGTCCTTTTGGTTTTCAGTTTTCAGCGTTCAGTTTTCCGTGTTCAGTGAACCCTCGCTCACTGAACGCTGAAAATCGAACACGGAACACTATTGATTAAGCCAGAATTCTTAAGGTCTGCTGCACCATCTCTTTGGTCACATCGATCACGCCGAGGTTCGCCTCGTAGGCCCGCGTGGCCTCCAGGGCGTCGGTGAACTCCGTCATCACGCTGATGTTGGGGTAGGCCACATATCCCTTCCGCTCTCCTTCTTGGACGGCGTCGGGGTGGTACGGCTGATAGCGCCAACGGGGTTCGACGTCGGCGATCTCGACCGAAGCCACCCTGACGCCGACGGCCCCGTGAGGGCCGCGGACCGCATCGTCGGTCTCGAACACCGAGAACCGCGGCTGATAGGCTTCCGGCGCGCCCGACTCGTCGTGCGTCGTCGAAATGTTGGCGATGTTGTTGGCGATCGCCGTCAGTCGCGTGCGTTGGGCCGTCAGGCCGCTGGCGCTGATGTCGAGGGCGGATATCATGGTTTTGTTCCTACAACTGATTTCGTCTAAGCCCGTTCGCTGATCGCGGCCCCCAGCAATTGGAATTGATTGACGAGCACCGACATCGCCAGGCTGTGCGTCATCTGGTTCTTGGCGATTTCGGTGATTTGCGCTTCGAAGCCCGTGTTGTTCTCGTCGTGACGAACCATGCTCTTCACGTCGCCGCGCACCTCGGCCAACGGATTGCTCGGCCGCCGATAGCCGCCGGGCGCCGCCGGCTGGTTGTTCTGATCTCGCGCTCGCAATGCTTTTTTCAGACTCGCTTCGAACAATTCCGGCGGCAGATCGCGAGTGCGGTAGCCAGGGGTGTCGATGTTGGCCAGGTTGCCCGCCAGCACTTGGTGCCGGTCTTGGGCGAAGCCGGCGACTTGTTCGAGCACCGGGATCGTCGTGGAATTGAACAACTGGGCGAGCATCGAAATCGTTCCTGGAAAATTCGGGGATTGTTTTCATTAAGCAAGCCACGTGCCAAGGTCGATAACCTCGCGGCGGCGGAGTTCAGTTCTGGTCGCGGTCGCTACTCAAATCGCTGGCAGATACCAATTTGCTTCGCTTTCGGCCTTGCGCGGCGCGAACCGCCGCGTTCATTGCATCGCGCTCGTCGATGCGCCGAACGGCAAATTCTGCGCTTCGGCAATCGGCGGAATTTGCCGATTCCCTTTCAACCAACCTTGGCCAGATACTTGGCTCGCGGCGCGTAGCCGTATTCCTTCAGCTTTCCGGAGAGCGTGCGGATGCCGATGCCCAGGGCTTCGGCCGTCTTGGCGCGGTGTCCGCCAAAATGCTCCAGCGTGGCCTGAATCATCTTTCGCTCCATTTCGCGCAGGCTCAGCCCCAGGGGCGGAGGGTCGTTTGATGCGGCGCGGCTCTCGCCACTGGAATCGATCAGCCAGGGACGCAATTCGTCGGCGCCGATCGGCGCGCCGCCGTTGAGCACGCTCGCGCGAGTGATGATGTTCTCCAACTCGCGGACGTTGCCCGGCCAATGATAGCCCGTCAACAACTCGCGGGCCCCGGAATCCAGTTCGCAGGCCGGCCGGTGCAATCGCTCGCCGGCGCGGTTCAAGAAGTGATCGGTCAGCTCGGGGATGTCGTCGCGCCGCGCGCGCAGCGGCGGGATTTCGAGCGGGATCACCGCCAGGCGGAAAAACAGGTCTTCGCGGAAGCGGCCCGCGGCGGCTTCGGCGCGGAGATCGCGGTTGGTCGTGGCCAGCACGCGCACGTCGACTTCCAAGGTCTGGCTCGATCCGACGCGCTCGAACGAGCGCTCTTGCAAGACGCGCAGCAGCTTGGCCTGCAAGCCGAGATCGATTTCGCTGATTTCATCGAGCAGGATCGTGCCCTTGTCGGCCAACTCGAAGCGCCCGGTGCGCGCCGTTTCGGCGCCGGTGAAGGCCCCGCGCTCGTGACCGAACAGTTCGCTCTCCATCAATTGGGCCGACAGGACCGGGCAGTTGAGACTGACCAGCGGCGTCGCCGCGCGGCGGCTGGCGCGGTGGACGGCGCGGGCCACCAGCTCTTTGCCCGCGCCGCTTTCGCCCGCGATCAGAATCGTCTCCGAGGTCGGCGCCGCCAGCGCGATCCGCGCTCGCAGGGCCTGCATCGGCCGGCTGGAACCGATCATGGCGGCCGTCTCGCCGGCCGCCGCGACGGGCGACAGCCGCGCCGCGGCGTCCAACAGCCGGCCGTGGCCGATGGCCCGCGCCACGAGACCCTCCAAGCGGTCGGCGGCAAACGGCTTCTCGATGTAGTCGAAGGCCCCATGCCGCATGGCTTCGACGGCCGAAGCCACCGTGGCATAGGCGGTGATCATCAACACCTGCGCGCCGTGCGGGCGGCGCTGGAGTTGGCGGATGAATTCCAGGCCGTTCATGCCGGGCATTTGCAAGTCGGTGATGACGACGTCGAAGCTTTCTCCGTCGAGCCTCAGCAGGGCTTCGACGGCGCTCGACAGGCATTCGACGCGGTGCCCGGCCTGGCGCAGAATGTCGCCCATCGATTCCCGCGCCTGGCGATGGTCGTCGACGACCAGCACGCGACCGGTCAGGGGCGCCGAATGAACGGTGATCGATTTGAGGGCTTGTTTGGCGTTCATGCTGCGGCCTCCAAGGCTCGATGAGGAAGTCGGATCGTGAATGCGGCGCCCCCTTCGGGACAGTTGGCTGCGGTCGCCTCGCCGCCGTGGGCCTCGGCCGTGCGATAAACGATGGCCAGCCCCAGGCCGGTCCCCGTGTTCTTCGTGCTATAGAACGGCTCGAAGGCCCGCTGCCGCGCCTCGTCGGAAAGTCCTGGCCCGTTGTCGGCGAGTTCGAGTTCGACGCCGGCCGCCGAGCGATAGGCGGTAGCCGTCAGCTCGCCGCCGTCGAGCATCGCGTCGAGCGAGTTGAGCGTGATGTTCAAGGCCGCGCGGCGCAGCATATCGCGATCGGCCGTGACGGAAAGGTTTTCGGCGATGTCGATCCGCGTTCGAATGTCCTGGGCCGAAAACTGCGGCCGCAGCGAGGCGTAGACGTCTTCGATCAACGCTTTCAGGTTGAACCGCGTGAGCTGCGGATCGCGCTCGGCGGCGAAGTTCAACAGATCGTTGACCGTCGCGTCGAGCGAGGTCAGCCCCGAGTCGACTTTATCGAGCACGTCGAGGCTGCCGTGATCGCCGGAAATGCGCCGCCTCAGCAAGCTCAGGTACAGCGCGACGGGCACGAGGTTGTTTCGCACTTCGTGCGCGATGTGCGAGGCCATCTGGCCGAGATCGGCCAGACGGTTCTTGCGCGCCAGTTCGCGGTTTTTGATCTCCAACTCTTCGGTCAACCGCCGCACCTCGCCGCGCAGGGCTTCGTGCGTCTGCTCGAGCCGCAACGTGGCGTCGTGCCAGGCGGCCAGCACCGTTTCGAGATCGGCCTCTTGGTCGCAGGAACGCGTGCATTCAGGCAGGGTCTGGGTCATGGGCGGTCTCGTCATTCCGAGGAAAGATCCAAACGGGTCGAATAGGACGCATCGCCGACGTACGCGCTGCGGGCGTGCGTCGCGGCGCGGGCGTCTTGCAACCGGGCTGCCGCCTGGTCGCGATGCTGCTGCATGCGGGCTTCGCCCTGCTTCTCGCCCGCGATGATTTCGGCGAAGACCTCTTCCGATCGCGCAATCAGATCGGCGCACTGCCGGCGAAGCTCGCCGCTGCGCCAGGACCGCTCGTCGGGCCGCTGCCTCCGGAACGGATCCAGGCCGCGTTCCAATTCGTTTAGCTCGCCGAGCAAGCGCTGCTTGGCCGCCAGCACGCCCATCAACTGCG
>DATNEC010000212.1:0-10379 GCA_035606815.1 Pirellulales bacterium | reverse complement strand
GGCAGTTTGGAGGAGGCGCCTGTCGATATCCATCGCGCCGTCGTGTTCACGCTGTATGGCGCCGTGCTGGCCGCATTTTTGACGGCTTTATGTCTACTGTTGATCGATGGAGCGCCGCGCGACGCTTCCAGGTTCTTTTATTGGAATTGGGCGAGCCTACCCGCGGTATTCGCTTGTGCATTATGGCTTTTCGGTTGGTCCGAATTAGTGGCGCCGTATAAACCATCGCCCGCCTTTGCGCAATGGACGGTCTTGGTGACGCGACACGATGGAAGGATCGCTCGGGATGTTTCGCCGACGCGCTATGGGGCGCGGGCCGCCGTGCTCATTCCCCTCGGCTTGCTATCGTTTCTCCGACTCCACAAAGTACAGACTCCGCCGTCGGAGGCGGCGCACGAATTCGAGGCGCCGTCGGACGCCGCAGTCGCATCTGCCGGGGTGCGTGAAGGCCAATCGAACCAAATCTCCGAAAGCGGTTGACGAGCTAGGTACGCCACTAGCGGCTCCGGCGAATGGAAAGGGCCAGCCGAACTTCGCCTTGCCCTCCAAGACCGGCCGAAATGCCGGGATGTCCCGCCGATTTCAGTTTAGCGCGAAGATGATCGGCGTGTTACAATCGTCGTGATGACGAAATCCAGCTTCAGCTTAGCCGGGGCGTGCGCTTTGCTGGCGGCGTCGCTGACGCTGGCCGGCGAGCCGAGCGGCGTTTCGTTCGACGACGACGTGCTGCCGCTGTTGAAGGCGCGGTGCGTCAAATGCCACGGTCCCGTCAAGCGCGAGGGCGGATTGAATCTGGCCGCGCCGCGAAGCATCGCGCGAGGAGGCGAGACCGGCCCGGCCGTCGATCGCGCGCAATCCCTGCAGAGCTTGCTCTGGCAGCGGATCGAGGCCGGCGAAATGCCGCCCAAAGAGCCGCTTTCGGCCGACGAACGCGAGACGGTTCGGCGCTGGCTGGAGGCAGGCGCGCCGGGCTTGCCGCAAGCAGTCGACGGATCGGAGGCGGCGGACCACTGGGCCTTTTCGCATCTCTCGCCCACCGTCCCCAGCGAAGTTCGCCAAGCCGAGGCGGCCCGCAACGCGATCGACCGCTTTTTGCTGTCGAAGCTCGAAGCCAAGGGGCTTTCGTTTTCGCCCGAGGCCGATCGGCCGACGCTGATTCGCCGCGTCAGCTTCGACCTGACGGGCTTGCCGCCCAGCCCGGACGAAGTCGCACAATTTGCCGCGGACCGGTCCGCCGACGCCTTCGAGCGGATGGTCGATCGCTATCTGGCTTCGCCTCGTTACGGCGAGCGCTGGGGCAAGCATTGGCTCGACGCCGCCGGGTATGCCGACTCCAACGGCTACTTCAACGCCGATAGCGACCGGCCGCTGGCCTATCGCTATCGCGATTACGTGGTGGCGTCGCTGAATCGCGACAAGCCGTTCAACCGCTTTCTGCAAGAGCAACTCGCGGGCGACGAGCTATCCGGCTATCGGCCAGGCCAAGCGGCCACGCCCGAAATGGTCGAATTGCTCGTGGCGACGCATTTCTTGCGCAACTCGCAAGACGGCACCGGCGAAAGCGACGGCAATCCCGACGAGGTGCTGGCCGACCGCTACGCGGTGCTGGAGGGCGCCGAGCAAATCTGGGGCTCGGCGCTGTTCGGCCTCACGTTCCAGTGCGCCCGCTGCCACGATCACAAATTCGAGCCGGTCACGCAGAAAGAATACTACCAACTTCAGGCGATCCTGCGGCCGGCGTTCAATCTCGATCACTGGTTGAAGCCCAACGAGCGGCAAGTCCTTACGGCATCGGCCGCGGAACTCGCCGACTGGGAAACGCGGATAAAAAGTCTCGATGCGGAGATCGCCTTGCAGCGCCGTGAGCTCGCCGATTGGACGCGCGAGCACCGCCCGCGCGGCGAAACGTTGTTCGAGGACCACTTTGACTCGCCCGAGCAATTGACGGCGTTGTGGAGCAACACGGCGCCGGGCGACGATGCTCCCGGCGGCTTGCCCGCGGTAAACGTCGGCGCCGGCGCGGCGCCGGGGGCGGTCTGCGAAAGCGGCGCGCTGAACCTCATCGAGTCGGGCGCCGCGGGCAATCGCTGGCTTTCGACTGCGAGAAGCTTCGATTGGACGCCCGACGAGACGGGCGGCTGGGTCCAAGTCACGTTCGACCTCGTCGCCGATAAGCTCCCCTCGGGCGGCGAGCCGGCCGCCCGGATCGGCTATTACATCGGCCTCAACGACTTTCACGACAGGACCGATCGCAAAGGCAACATTCTCTTCGACGGCAATCCGGCGGGCGGCGCCGAGGTCCATGTCGACTACCCCGGCGCCGATTCGCGATCGGTGGCGAAGCTCGGATCTTCCCCCTACAAGCCCGCGCGCAATTACGGCGTGCGGGTGACGAACGTCGGCGAGGGCAAGTTCCGCCTCGATCATCTCGCCGACCTGGCGCCCGAGGAACCAACCGTCACGCTGGCGGCCGCCGACTTGGCCGACGGCGGCTTTGGCTTCGAGTTCTGCTGCGGCCGTAGTTTCGTCGTCGATAACGTGCTGATCGAGCGCGGCAAGCCGCCGCTTGAGGACGACGATCCATCAACGAAGTTCGAAACGCAATTGCAAGCGCGGCGCAAGCAACTCGAACAAGCCGTCGCGGCGGCCAATGCCCGGCGCGGCGAAAAGCCAGGCAAGACGGCCTGGCTCTCCGACGTTTCGCCGCAGCCGCCCGAAGTCTTCCTGTTGGTCCGCGGCGCCTATTCGCAACCGGGCGAAAAGGTCGAGCCGGGCGTGCCGGCCGTGCTTTCCGATCCCGACAACACGTATCATGCGCCCGCCCCAGACGGCGGCGCGCCGACGACCGGCCGCCGCCTGGCCTTGGCCCAATGGCTGACGCGGCCGAACTCGCGGGCCGCGGCGCTGTTGGCGCGCGTGACCGTGAACCGGATCTGGCAGCAGCATTTCGGCCTCGGCTTGGCGGCCTCGGCCGACAACCTCGGCTACAGCGGATCGGCCCCTTCGAACCGCGAACTGCTCGATTGGCTTGCCGCGCAGTTCATCGAGCAAGGTTGGCGCATGAAGCCCTTGCACCGCCAGATCCTGCTAACTGCCGCGTATCGCCAAGCGAGCCTGCCGCGCGAGGAGGCTATCGCCGTCGATCCCGGCAATCGCTTGCTGTGGCGGTTTCCCATGCGGCGCCTCGACGCCGAAAGCATTCGCGATGGCATGCTGGCCGTCGCCGGCGAACTCGACCTCACGCCCGGCGGGCCGTATGTGCCGACCCAGCGCACGGGCGAGGGCGAGGTCGTCGTCGACGAATCGCTGCCGGGCGCCAAGCGGCGCAGCTTATACTTGCAGCAACGGCGAACGCAGGTGCTAAGCATGTTGGACCTCTATGACGCTCCGTCGATCGTCGCCAACTGCACGCGGCGCAGCCAATCGGCGATGCCGCTGCAAGCGCTGAGCGCGCTGAACTCGGATTTCGCGCTGGCCCGGGCCAAGGCATTTTGCTCCAGGCTCGAGCGCGAAACCGCCGACGAGCTCCAGCCACGGCTGGAGCGCGCCTTCCTGCTCGCCGTGGGCCGGCCGCCCGAGGCCGCGGAGCGAGAGGCAGCCGAGCGGTTTTTCGCCGCCCAACGGGCGAATTACTCCGAACGCTCGGATGCGATGCGGCAAGCCTGGACCGATTTTTGCCAGATGCTGATGGCGGGCAACGCGTTTTTATATGTGGAGTGAAGCCGCGCCATGACAGGCCCCGAGAACACGTTCGCCGTCAATCGCCGCGCCTTTCTAGGGCGCTATGCGGGCTGCCTCGGCACGCTGGCGCTGGCCGATCTGTTCGCGTCCGATCTGAGATCCGTATCGGCGGCGGAAGCAGAGTCCGGCGTGCCGGCGCCGAAGGCCAAAGCGGTGATCTGCCTGTTTCAGCATGGCGGCCCAAGCCAGATGGACCTGTTCGACGCCAAACCGGAACTGACGAAGCAGCACGGCAAGCCTTATCCCGGCGACTTGGAAATCCATTTCGACAAGCAGAAAGGCAACCTGCTGGCCTCGCCGTTCGAATTCGCCCCCCGAGGCCGCTCGGGCATCGAACTGTCGGAACTGCTGCCGCACACGGCGGAGATCGTCGACGACATCACGCTGGTGCGCTCGATGACGACCGAATCGGTCGACCACGAAGCGGCGCTGCGGCTGATTCACACCGGCAAGATCCAGGCCGGCCGGCCGGTGTTCGGCTCGTGGGTCACGTATGCCCTCGGCTCGGAAAGCCGCGAGTTGCCCAGCTACGTCGTGCTTTCCGATCCCGGCGGGTTGCCGGTCGACGGCGTGCGCAACTGGTCGAGCGGCTGGTTGCCGGCCGTGTTTCAAGGAACGCCGTTTCGCTCGGGCGCCTCGCCGGTGTTGAACCTCGCCACGCCGGCGGAAATGCCGGCTTCGGCCCGCACGGAGCAACTCCGATTGGTCGAAGCCCTGAATCGCGCCCACTTGGCACGGCATGGCGACAATTCGGAATTGGCCGCGCGGATCGCCAACTTCGAAACGGCCGCGCGGATGCAGACGGCGGCGCCCGAAGCGATCGACTTCTCGGGCGAAACCGACGCCACGCGCCGCATGTACGGGCTCGACAACCCGGCGACGCAAGAATATGGCAGCCGCTGCCTGCTCGCGCGGCGGCTGGTCGAACGGGGCGTGCGCTTCGTGCAGGTCTTTCTCAGCGGCCAACCCTGGGACACGCACAGCAAGAACGCCGAAAGCCTCAAGGGCCTCTGCGCCCGCACCGATCAGCCGAGCGCCGCACTAGTCAAAGATCTCAAGCAGCGCGGGTTGCTTGATTCGACGATCGTGCTCTGGACGGGCGAGTTCGGCCGGCTGCCGGTCTCGCAAGGCAGCGACGGACGCGATCACAATCGCCACGCCTTCTCGCTGTGGCTGGCGGGCGGCGGCTTCAAGGCGGGCTACGCTCACGGCCAGACCGATCCATTCGGCTATCGGTCGGTCGAGCAAGTCGTCGGCGTCCACGACCTGCACGCCACCTTGCTTCATGCGCTGGGGCTCGACCACGCGCGGCTCGCCTATCCGCACGAAGGCCGCAACGACAGCCTGACCGACGTGGAAGTTTCGCACGCCAAAATCGTCCCGGCGCTGTTGTCGTAACGCGCGCCTCAGTTGGCGCCAGAACTCGTGGTCTTGATCGCCGCGGCGCGCTTGCGATTGCCGAACAATTGCACGCCGCTAGCTCGAGCGCCCGCCGCTTTGCTGAACAGGTTCAGCCGGCCGGGCGCGGGTTCGGCGACTTGGACGTCGCCCTCGCCGGGTGCGTCAGGCTGCCCGCCGCCGTCGGTCGCGGCGAACAAATCGAGCGAATTGCCGTCGGGCGTAAGCGCCACGTTGACCGTGCCCATTTCCAACCGGCGCGCGATGGTTTGGCCGGCGCCGTCGTCGAAACGCACCACGATCGGATAAGTGGCCGTCAACTCTTGGGCTTGGCCGGCGGCCAGCGTTTGCGGCTTGCCGCCGACGACGTAGCTGAAATCTTGCGAGTTGCCGCTGTTGTCGAGCGAAACCTTGTAGGTCTTCTTGTACAGCTCCCAACCCTTTTCCTTTACCGTGAACGCATACGTACCGAAGGCCAGACTGTAACGCGTTTCTCCCGCGCCGGCCCCCTTGTCGAAGGCCACGGTCCAGGTCGTGCCGTCGGGCAGGGCCTGGTTGTAGCCGGGCTGCAAAGCGAAGTGCTGCTCGTTGACCGTGTAATTGACGGCCGTGGACCCGTCGTTGGTCAGCAGCACGCCGCTGGCGACGCCGGCGCCGCTGGCCGGCGGCAGCGGTCCGCCGGCGCCGACGCTCAGGCCCGTCGCCTGGGCGACGCCGCCCCGGAAGACGCTGATGCCGCTATCGTCGGGCAAGTTTCCGCCGGCGAGCACCGCGCCATTGCCCAGCGGATACACGAGGCCCTGGGCCAGGCCCGGCACGACGAACACCAAGGCGCCGCCGCCCGGAATCGGGTTGTTGCCTGGATGGGCATGATTGAGCGCGTCGATCAACTTGCTGCTGATCAAAATGTCGCTGATCGCCGAGTCGGCCTGCTGGGCCCCGCCGGGAGCGACAAAGGGTTGCAGAGCCGCCACGGTTTGGGCCACGTCGGCGTTGGTGGCGTCGCCCTGTTGGGCCTTGTCTTTGAGGCCGTTGAGCGCCGATTGGGCCGCCGCGATTTGCAACAGCGGATCGGCGTTCTGGGCCGCCACGTTGTTATCCTGAAAAAGCTGCTTGAGACCGTCCGCATCACCCTGGGCGATCAAGTCCTTCGCCTTCGCGACGTCGGCCGGCCCCAGGCCGGTCGTGTTGAGCAGGATCGTCTGCTGCGCATTGTTCGGCAAAAAGCCGTGCAGCACGTTGACGTCATCGTTCACCTTGTCCGCCGCTTGATCGTGCCAATCGTGAATGTCGGAAGTCGTCAATCCGTGGCTCGTCAATCCGTGGACCACGTTCTTGACCGGCGCCAGAGCCAGCGGTTTCGGCAGAGCGTTGGGCCGCGGTTTGACAGGCGCCGCCGGCTTGGCAACCGGAACCGTGTTCGGGTAAGGGATCGTCGGCTGCACGTTGTAGCCGGACGGCGGGTAGTAGTTGTTGTTCTGGGGATAGTAGCCGTTGTTGTTATTGTTGTAGTATCCGTTGTTGTAATCGTTGTCGTAGCCGTTCCACGGATAGCGGTTGGAGGGGTAGCCGTTGGAAGGATAGCGATTCGAGGGATAGTTGCGGGGGCCTTGATTGTTGCCGCCTTGATTCATGCCTTGGAATAAGCCGCCCACGTCGTTGAACACTTCGTTCAGAATGGCGGCTTCGCCGCCTTGTCTCTGCCCCTCCGCCCGCAGTCCTCTCTGGGCGAGGGCGATGTGCGGCGCGGCCGCGAACAAAACCACGGAGAACAAAACGGCGGCAACCGAGCGACGCGACATGGCATCCTCCAACAGATTCGCGAAGACTTTGCCGGCCGCCGGCATGAACCGCCATGCGCGGCGCCGGTCGTCTCGGCGCCCATTTATAATGGCGAAAGTCGCGAATGCAAAAGAAAAATAGGGCGCGCCGTCCGCCCGCGACGCAAGAAGCATCGGGCGAGCAGGGCCGGTCTACCAGCCCATCACCATGTTCGATTCGATGACCTTCCGGGCGCGCTCCAGATCGGAGCCGGTTTCGTGCATGTAGAGCCGAATCGCGTGGACCTTGTCGCCGGCGGCCTTGGAGAGGCAGTCGCGCGCGGTGTGGCAGATGTCGACTTCGCCGTGGATCCCGAGAGCGCTTTTGGAAATGACCCACGTATCTCGCGGCCGTTTGGTGAGCCGGAGCACGCGCTCGCCCGGATAGGCGTCGGCGACGACGTCGGCGGCGGCGTCCTGATCCTGCGCCCAGGTAATGATGATGTGCGACTCCGTCTCGATTTCAAACAATGGCATCGGAGCGTTCCCCCTTTCCATGTTGAAAGAGAAGTGATGAAAGGCCGCTTTTCGCCAGCCATCGGCGAATGCGGCGGCGCCATGTATCCCTACAGGCAGATCCTAAGACTCGCCGGGGAGTTCGTCAACGCTCCCGGCCGCTTCGGGGGAGTCGAAACCCCGAGCGTCGATCTGGCGCCTCCCGCGCGGCCGCCCGGAGGAATCTGCGTGCGGCGCGCCGCGGCTTTCCGCCGCCCGTCGCCTATTCCTCCGGCTCGATCAGATAGGCCTGGCCGTCGAGATTCACGAGCACGGCCTCGTCGAAGGCGAGGTATTGCGACAGTTTGCCGCCGTGTTGCTCGGCAAGCTTGAAATAGTCATCGCTGAATTGTTTCAAACGGATCGACTTTTTCTCTTGCTCCTCGGTCACGTCGGCATCGACCCAGCGCTTGCCGCGGCGATAGAACGCCTTGGCGCCGACCTGTTTGACCGCTGCTTGGGGCGCGGCCTCGCTAAGCTCCGCGCCCGCGGCGGACTGCAGGCCTGGCGCCACTCCGCTTACGGAGAGGCGCAGCGAGGGTTTCGCGGCCCCCGCCCCGCGGCCCCCCGCCGCGATGCCAGAGCCGCCGCTCCTGTCAAGATAGTAGAAACGCTCTCCGGCGGCTTGTCCGGGGGCGGCTTGCTTGGCGGCTTGCAAGCGGCCCTTGAAATCGCGCTGCTCGAAGCCGCCTCGCCCTTCGGCTTCGCTCAAGGCGCCAAGCCGGGAGCGGGCCGTGGTCGCGTTCTGGGCCAGCCCGCGCAGGTCGACGTTTTCGTCGGCCAGGAAGGAAGTGTAAGGCGTCATGATGCCGTGTCGCGTGGAAAGTTCGACCAGCTCTTTGACCAGTTCCTGGTTCTGTCCCTTCAGATCCAATTCGTCGATAATCTCGCCGACGCGCCGCAACGCCCAAAGTTTCTCGACGAAGGCGAAAGTTTCGTCCTTGCTCTGGGCGGTCAGTTCGGCGGGAAAATCGAAGCTTTGTCGCTTGCCGCCGACATTGCCCGCGACCGTCACTTTCGCCGCGCCCGGCCGCTTGTAGCGGCCGACCAACACGAGTTGGTCCCCCTCGAACAAATCGAAGACCTTCTTCGGGTAAAGCCGATTCACCGGCTCGCCCGCCTCGGTCGGCAGTTCGTCAATGGCGAACTTGATGGCTACGTCGGTCATCACCGGCGCCTCGATCTTGTTGTAGAGCCGGCTGACGCGCTCCTCGATGTTTTCGTCGGGCCGCACGTACTCGCTCTGCCCCGAGTTTTGACGCGCCAGCTTGTCCAACAGCCGGCTGTTGACGTCGTAACCGACGCCAAAGGCCGCAATCCGCGCCCGCACGCGGTTGTTCGTCTCGCTATTGGCCACGATCTTCATTTCGTTCCGCTCGCCGGCCGTCGGCAGGCCATCGGTCATGAACAACACGTAGTTGGGCCGGCCCGAATCCTGCAATTGGGCCAGCGCGGTCGTCAACGCGCCGTCGATGTTGGTGCTCCCGCCGGCATAGAGGCCTTCGACGAAGCCGAGCGCCGCTTTGCGCGTCTCATCGTCGAACTTTTGCAGCTCGGGCCGGAACGACTCGACCGCACTGTCGTAGGCGATGACGTTGAACAGATCCCCCTCGCGCAGGTTGTTGAGCACGAACTTCAACGCCCCCTTGGCCTGCTCGATTTTGACGCCCGACATGCTGCCCGAGCGATCGACGACGAACAGCACCGTCTTTTTCGGCCGCTCGGCCGGGTCGCGCTTGATCTCGGGGCTGGTCAGCAGCAGAAAATAGCCGTCGTCGTCGGCTTTCGGCCGGTACGACACCACGCTCGTGCCGAGCTTGCCCGAGTCGATGTCGAACAACAGCCGGAAATCGGAGCTTGGCGTTTGGTTCTCGGCCTTGAAGATGGCCGTGGCGTGATGTGTGTCGCGTTTCAGCTCGATGGCATGCGTCGGACTGTAGACGTTCTTGATGTCGCCTTGGCTTTCGATAGCGACCTCGATCTTCAGCTTTTCGACCGGTTGGCAGGTGTATTTGGCCGTCGAAAGGGGGAACAGGAAATCCGTCAGATTGTGACTCTTGCGGCACAACTGAGAGTATCGCAGCGTCACTTTGCGCTCGGCGCCGGGCGGGACCGGAAAGACGCTGGTCTGAAACATCCCCGTGCCGATCCATTCCAACAGCGCCGGATCTTTGTTCTTCCGCACGATCGCCTCATACGTCCGCCGGGCCTCGTCCTTGGCCAGCAGCTTGGCGGGGAACTCTTTCCCGTCGACCAAGAGCGTCAACTGGTCGATCGCGCCGTCGTAGGGGAGCGGAAACAGGAAGCAGACCTCCATCTGTACGCTGCCCGTGTTGACGAACGATTGCGAGACCTGCACCTTGGCGACCTGGTCGAACAGCTTGGCGTGAACGTCGATCTCCTTGAGCTTGTAGCTGCTCGTGGCGGGCGTCGCCACGGTGCCGACGGGTGTCATCCTCGGCAGTCGCACGCTTTGGCTGACGTTCACGTTGACCAGCAGCCCCTGGGCCAGCAGGCTGTCGGGCAGCAGCAACAGCGCGCCGCCGATCGCCCACGCCACCAACAACCAATGGAGCCAAAATGAACCGCGGGGCGAGCGCTCGAAGAGGGCGCGAAACATGGCGAAGGCCTCCCTAAACCGGCTGCGGGTGATAGGTCGTTCTGCCCCTTTAGACGCCCGAACCGGGAAAAAGTTTCACCGTCGTGGATTTGCCCCAAAAAGCCCAGCCTGCGCTTCCTCGGCGCGGAATGTCGGCCGCGAGCATCGAGGGGGCCGCTTCATGTCGAAGGCGGCCACTTTATGTCGAAGATTGCCAACGAAAAATGGCCGTCTTCGCGTGTCCGCCGGGCTTGGCACCGGGCAGATTGCCGAGAACGAGGCTCGTCCTGATCTTACCCAGAGGTCGGCTTGGCGGAGCAGGCATT
>DATNEC010000208.1:0-4417 GCA_035606815.1 Pirellulales bacterium | reverse complement strand
TCATTCAGGGCGGCCGCTACCAGCGGCAGGCCGGCCCGCACATCAACCCTTACACCTACGCCGACATTCAGACGATCGCCAAGCACCGGCATTGGATCGGCGCGACGCCCCACTCGGGCAACAATCGCTCGGACGCCGCCGGCGGAGGACACGCCCACGCCGGGGCGATGATCTACCTGGGCGGCAGTTGGCCCGAACCGTATCGCAACCAGATCTTCATGAACAATATCCACGGCGCCCGGTTGAACATGGACTCGCTCGCCGCGAGCGGCTCGGGCTACGTCGGCGATCGGGCGCCCGATTTCCTGTTGGCCAACGACGCCTGGTCGCAGATTATCAATCTGCAGTACGGCCCTGACGGGCAGATGTACATGATCGATTGGTACGACAAGAACCAGTGCCACTATCGCGAAGCGGCCGGCCACGATCGCACCAACGGCCGGATCTTCAAAGTCAGCTATCAAAACGCCAAGCCGGTGCAGGTCGACCTGCAAAAAAAGACCGACGCCGAATTGGTCGCGTTGCTTTTGGAAAAGAACGAGTGGTACGTGCGCCATGCGCGGCGCATTCTGCAAGAGCGCGGCGAGCAGGCGAGCCTGCACGAATCGTTGGCCAAGCTGGCTTTCGAGCACGCCGACGAAACGCGGCGGCTCCGCGGGCTGTGGGCCTTGCACGCCGCGGGCGGATTGAGCGAAGCGCGGATCGCCCGCGGTTTGATGAACGACAGCCCTTATGTGCGAGCTTGGACAATTCAACTGGCCCTCGAAGACAAAACACCTTCGGCCGCCACGCTGCAAAGGTTGGCCGTGATGGCTCTTCGCGACGATTCGCCCGTCGTCAGACTTTACCTGGCTTCGGCCGCCGATCGTCTGCCGTTGGAGGCCCGCGGGCCGATCGTAGCGGGCTTGGTGCGGCACGCTGAGGACGCCGGCGATCATAATCTGCCGCTCATGGTTTGGTACGCCGCCGAACCGCTGGCGGAAGTCGACTCGGCCGGGGCGCTGAAGCTGGCCGAAGCGTCGCGGATTCCGCTCGTCGATCGATTCATGACGCGACGGCTCGCGCAACTGGGCACGCCCGAGGCGATCGAGGCGGTTGTCGAACGGCTTGGCCGCACGGCCGATGGCGCCGGCCAATTGGCGCAGTTGCAAGAAATCACCGAAGGGCTCAAGGGGCGCCGGCAACTGCCGATGCCGCCAGGTTGGAAAAAAACGCAGGCGCGACTCGCCCAGAGCGACGACGCGGGAGTCCGCAATCAGGCGCTGGCGCTCGGGCTGACGTTCGGCGACGCCGCCGCGTACCAGGCCGTGGAAAAAATCGTCGCCGATTCCGCCGCCGATCGGCAGGCGCGCGAAGAAGCCTTGGCGGCGCTATTGAAGACGCGCGATCCGGGGTTGCCGCCGATCTTGGCCCGACTGCTCGACGACCCGGCGCTGCGCCGCTCTGCGCTGCGCGGCCTGGCCGCTTATGACAATCCCCAAACGCCCGAAAGAATCCTGGGCCTGTACGCCGGCTTGAACGCCGACGAAAAGCGCGACGCCTTGGCGACCTTGGCTTCGCGCGCCGAATATGCGGCCGAGTTGCTGAATGCCGTCGGCGACAAGCGCGTGCCAGCCGCCGATCTTTCGGCCGAGTTGGTGCGGCAGATTCGCAATCTGAAAGATGAAAGGCTCGCCGCCCGCGTGGCCGAAGTTTGGGGCGTGATCAACGACACGCCGGCCGAACGGCTGAAGCAAATCGCCGAAACCAAAAAAATGCTGTCGCAGCCGCCGGCCCAGCCGCCCGACGTCGCGCTGGGCCGGACGCTGTTCGCCAAGACCTGCCAGCAATGCCATGTGCTGTTCGGCCTTGGCGGCAAGGTCGGCCCCGAGCTGACCGGCTCGAACCGGGCGAATCTCGACTACATTCTGTCGAACTTGCTTGATCCGAGCGCGGTGATCGGCAAGGACTACCAGGCGGTGGTCCTGCAAACCACCGAGGGCCGCACGCTGACCGGGCTGGTCCGCGCCGAAGACCAGAACTCGCTGACGCTGGCGACCGCCACTGAGACGGTCGTCGTTCCGCAAGACGAAATCGAGGCCCGCGAAATCAGCGCCAAGTCGATGATGCCCGACGACCAGCTCAAGCCGCTGGCGGAACACGAGGTGCGCTCGCTGATCGCTTACCTGGCCAGCCCGGTGCAGACGCCGCAGTTGGCTGCGGCGGAAAACGTCGCGAACTTTTTCAACGGCCGCGATCTGGCCGGCTGGCAAGGCGACGGCGAGTTGTGGTCGGTCGAAGAGGGCCAAATCGTCGGCCGCACGCGCGGCCTGGCGCGCAACGAATTTTTGCGCAGCGACCTCGCGGCCGGCGATTTTCGCCTGACGCTGGAAGTGAAGCTCGTCAAAAACGAAGGCAACAGCGGCGTGCAATTTCGCAGCGAGTCGCTGCCCGAGGGCGAAGTGAAGGGCTACCAGGCCGACATCGGCGCCGGTTGGTGGGGCAAGCTCTACGAAGAGCACGGCCGCGGTCTGCTCTGGGATCGCTCGGGCGAGGGCCACGTGCGGCTCGGCGAATGGAACGCTTACGAAATCGTCGCCGTCGGCGACAAGCTGCTGACCAGCATCAACGGCCAGCCGTGCGTCGAACTCGACGACCCAGGCGGGGCCAAACGCGGCATTTTCGCCTTCCAACTGCACTCGGGAGGCGCGACCGAAGTGCGGTTCAGGAATTTGAAGCTGGAGTTGCTTGAGAAAGGAAATGCGGTCGCCAAATGACCATGACTATAGGAGCCGCGCAACGGACGTTTGTCCCGCTTTTTAGCGAAGCGGCCCAATTCAACTGATATAATTGGGTTGAAGTGCGAGTCGTCTTTTGTCCGTAAGACATTCAGAATCGGATATATGACCGAGATGAAACAATCCACGCCCCATATTCGCGATTTACCGCACTATCGCCTGTCGTCCTCGGAACTCGCCCGATGGCTCGACGCGCAAGGCGCCGAGTCGTGGTGGAGCGTTGACGGCGACCCGCTGCTCATGGAACGGCTCAATTTTCCTTGCCGGGGCGCCGAGTTGGCCAAGCTCTTGCGACGGATCGACAAGCCTCTGCTGCTGCTCGATGCTAGGCCGCAGCCTGGGGCACATGGCGAAATGATCGGCGCCGCGTCCATCGATGACATTGCCGACGCGGACCAGTCTCACGACGAGCGAGTTTTGCAGTTCTGTTGGGAAACCGAACCCGAGGGCGGCTGGCTGCTCTGCGAAGACTTGGAATCGCAGCAATTGGCGAGCGACAACGATTCTGAAGGGCAGTAATGAGCGGGCTGTCCGTCGACTTCGACAAGTATTTGAAGCGCATTCCGACGCATTCCGAGGAGCCAGCACGAGAAGCGGCGACTCCCGTCTCGCACTATTCCAGATCAGCAAACGACGCTTGGAATCTGTTGAAATACGTGAAGCGTAATCTCGCGAAAGCGAATGTTTATGATTCGGTTTACGAGCCGCACATGCGACGATTATCGACGATGGTCATGCTGACCATCGTCGAAACGTTCGAGCGTTTCTTGAAGGAAATCGCCGCGGTCTGCATCAATCAGGTTGGGCAGGCCGTGCTCGATGACCGCCTCGACGTTTTTTCGGCGCGCGGGAGCGCCGTAGCCGCCCATTTTGAAAGCGGCGACCTGGGAAAGGCGCTCTGCGAATCGTTGACGTGGTGCGATTGCGACGATGCAAATCGCCGATTCCGAAGGATTCTGGCCGACCCGTTTCAAGATGACGCGAAGTTTTACATTTTCCCGAGCGCATCGCAACCGCCCGCCAGCTTGCGCGGCCGCGCGGAGTCGATGCGAGTTGTCTGGCAATTGCGGCACACGATCGCGCACAATGCGGGGCTTGTGACGTCCGCCGACGCGATGAAGTTTCGCTTGCTCACTAAACGACAGGTTCAATCGCCGCGATTGCTGCAACCCACGGAAGGCGATGTCTGGTACGTCAAGCTGTTTTTGGATGAAACGGTCGAGCTGGTCAATCTCGCCATCGCCCAGCGGCTGTCGGAATTGCTCACGACAATTCACGCAACCGATTCCACACTGTTCGAGGCTGACTCCAAGGCGAAGGTCTTGGCGGATTTGTTTGGCGTTCCCGCAACAATCTCCGGTTTCACTCGGCAGCCGCAATAATTCGGCGATTCGCGTTAGCGACGATTCAAGGCGGGCCGAAAAGCATTAACGACGGGAGCCGTTCGCTCACATGCAAGAGTCCGCCGAATTACGCTACGACTTCGTCTCTCCCCAAAAGGTCGTCTTCGGCTGGGGACGGCGGAACGAGATCGGAACGCTCGCGGCCAGGCTCGGCCGCCGGGCGTTTGTCGTGGAAGGTTCGCGCACGCTGGCGGCCTGCGGAGCGATGGACGAAATCGCCGAGTCGCTCCGCGCGGC
>DATNEC010000206.1:0-14744 GCA_035606815.1 Pirellulales bacterium | reverse complement strand
GAACCTGGCTGGAAGCGAGAGTTGCTTTAACGAAGCCCATCCGCAGGCTCATTCTTTCGCATCGGGCGAAACTTCGGCGATCTTGCCGGGTATAGCCCCTTGGCCAACGTCCCTCGCGCCTTGGCGAAAGGCCGGCTTGATATGAAAATCGCTTCGCTCGTCGTGGTGGCCGCTGCGCTCATCGTTATGGATGTCGCGCTGATCGTGATCGCCGCGTCGCTGGCGCTGGTCGGCGCGGCGGGGACCGCCGACCCGCCCGGCTATCGCGAAAACGACTCGACCATTCGCACTTCGACCGACTCCTTCGACAGCGGCGGAAAGCGAGTTGCAATCGAATGCTTCCAGCCCAAGACCGGCGGGCCGCATCCCGCGGTGCTCGTAGTGCATGGCGCCGACGGATTCAAAGTCGAGCCTATCAAGAAGGTCTATCGAGGTCTGGCCCAAGAAGCCGCGCGGCGCGGCTACTCCGCCTATCTGGTCCATTACTATGATCGCGCCGACAGCAAGATCGGCGACGTCCTTGGCTATGCCGTGAACTTCGCCGCCTGGCTCGAAACGATCGACGACGCGCTGGAGCTTATCGAGCGGCAGCCGAGCGTCGACCGCGAGCGGATCGGCTTGATTGGCCTTTCGCTTGGTTCGTTTCTCTCGCTGAGCAAGGCCGCCGGCGACGAGCGCATCGGCGCCGTCGTCGAGTACTTCGGCGATCTGCCGCTTGGCCAGCCTCCGCTGGAGCGGATGCCGCCGGTGTTGATCTTGCATGGCGAACGCGATCGGCTCGTTTCCGTCGATAAGGCCAAGAAGCTCGAACTGGCGCTCAAAGCCAAGAACCTGACCTACGAAATCAAACTCTACCCAAACCAGGGCCACGGCTTTACGGGCGACGAGGCTCAGGACGCCTTCGAGCGCACATTCAAGTTCCTCGACAAGCATCTACTGCCGAAGGCCGAGTAGCAAGGCTCGGGCAGTGTCCTTACAGGCGGGTGGTTACGACAGTGACCTACCGCGGCAACCAACCAACAGTTCGCGAGAATCCGACCGCCAAAACGATTAAAGAAATGCAGCCCGTAGCGGGTACAATGCCCTGATGGTTCGCTTATTTCAGTTCAGCCCAAGCTTAAAGGCGAACAGTGACGCTCCTCTTGATCCCGATTATCGCACTGGCCGTAGCGCTTGTGGTCGCCCTCGTCGTGGTCTTCGCGTTCGGTTTCGGGCGGCCGAAAAAATGAGCGGCCCCATGCCCCGCCCGTTGCAGTTCAGCTTGAAGCGATTGGGAGTCGCAGTTGCCTGGGCCGCGATGGCGATGTTCATTGCGACCTTTTTGACTCGCGACGCGACGCCGTGGTTGGTGATTCAAATCCCCGCAATGGTTGCGTGCTGCACAGCCGCCTTGACCTGCCTGACCAGGGGTATTGGAACTTCGTTCCTGGTCGCCGCCGGCATCATCGTCGGAAGTCTGGTCCTCTTCGCGATCGGCGCCGTCTTTAGATAGGATCTGGCTGGTCATGCCCCGCCCTCAATTCAGCATCCGAACCCTGCTCTGGCTGACGCTCGTCGTGGCGGCGTTCTTGGGTGGAACCGGATTCGAGCGAGACCGCCTCCGGCGCGAGTGGGCCAGAAACGGAATTTGGCTGGATCTCGGCGCTAGCGTGGCTGATGGCGGCGATTTTGAGGTATCGGTCGTTCGTCCGGGCCAGCTCAGCCTGAGCCGCCGCTCGCTGTTCAGCTTGAATAGCACGCTGTGGGGCGTCGCGCTCGCGGCCGCGTTTTTAGGCGGCCATGGTGCTTCAGCGGAGGCTATCGAGCGAGAGGCCCCAGCCCATGCATCCGCCAGGTAGCCTGAAGACGCCTGCGAATGCGCCGCCGGCGCTCCCTGACGTCGAACCGGACTGAAGTGCCCGCTCCCCGCCTACTCTCAGCGCCCAACTAAGTCGCAGCCCACTAGCCCATAGCCCACTTCCCACGCTCGCTCTGCGTTGCTCGGTCGCCGCGCTTTCGCTCTAATGAGGCGGTTCCCGCCAATATCTGCCCTCGGGGGCCCCCGCCGCCCTATCAGGAGCGCCGCTTTGATCTTTGAAACGCCTCGCTCGCTCAGCCGGCGCAAGCTATTGCAAGTCGGCTGCTCCGGTTTCGCCGGGCTGTCGCTGCCGTCGGTGCTCGCCGGCCGCGCCCAGGCGGCCGATGCCGCGGCGCCGCGGCGGCCGAAAGCGGTGATCCTTGTGTTGCTCACCGGCGGCGCGGCCCATCAAGATACTTTCGATCTCAAGCCGGAAGCCCCCGACGGCATTCGCAGCGACTTCAAGCCGATCGACACGCGCACGCCGGGCATCCAACTCTGCGAACACCTGCCGCTGCTGGCCGCGCGCAGCGAAAAGCTGGCGATCGTGCGCTCGATGTCGCACGGCGACAACGGCCATCTACCGGCCACCCACACCACGCTCGCCGGCACGCAGATGCCGCTGCGCCGCGGGAGCGATCTCGACAACGTGCTTTCGCGCCGCGACTGGCCCTGCTACGGCGCCGCGCTCGATTTCGTCCGCCCGCGGCACGACGGAGTGCCCAACGGCGTGACGCTGCCGCACCGCTTGATCGAAGGCCCGCTGACCTGGCCGGGGCAACACGCGGGATTTTTGGGCGCCGCGCACGATCCCTGGGAAATCAACCACGATCCAAACAAGCCCGACTTCCGCGTCGACACGCTGAGCCTGCCCGACGGGCTGGGCCTCGATCGCCTCGGGCTGCGCCGTTCGCTGCTCGAACAGATCAACCGCGACCGCGGCCACTTGGAGGCGCTGGCCGATGCCGGCGCGTTCAGCGAGCAGCAACAGATCGCCCTCACGCTATTGACCTCGGGCAAAGTGACCGACGCCTTCCGCATCGAGCGCGAGCCGGCCGAGGTCCGCGATCGCTACGGGCGGCACATGTTCGGCCAGTCGCTGCTGTTGGCCCGGCGGCTGGTCGAGGCGGGAGTGCCGATCGTGCAGGCCAACATGGGCATCGTGCAAAGTTGGGACACGCACGTCGATAACTTCGGCCGCTTGAAAAACGGGCTGTTGCCGCCGTTGGACAGCGGCGTCTCGGCCTTGCTCGACGATCTGGCCGCGACCGGGCTGCTCGACGAAACGTTGGTGGTGCTGGCCGGCGAGTTCGGCCGCACGCCGAAGATTTCGCTGCTGCCCGGCAACACGGTGCCCGGCCGCGACCATTGGGCGCACGTTTATTCGACGGTCTTCGCCGGCGGCGGCGTTCGCGGGGGCCAGACGATCGGCCGCTCCGACAAGACGGCCGCCGCGCCGATCACTCGCTCTTACCGGCCCGAAGATCTCGGCGCCACGATCTACCACGCGCTGGGCCTCGAGCCCTCGACCGAGATCACCGATCCCCTCGGCCGTCCCCTGCCGCTCAACCGCGGCGAAGTGATCGAGCCGCTGTTCAGCGGGGCGGCAGTTTAGCCAATCTGCGTCTCGGACAGCAGGCGCTCAAGCAAGTCGAGTACCCCAAGCTCTTGCGCCCAATGGCGCAAGTACGCGAGATCCAATCGCGACTTTTGCAGCAAAGCCACTCGCAATAGGTCGCTCCACTGGCGTTCGGAGGTTTCGTCGCCCAAACGAAACCATTCGAGCTTGGCCAACAAAATGTCCTCGGGCGAAGCGATGCGAGTGTCGACCGGATCGGCATCCCCAAGCGCCTCGTGGACGGCCCGCTCTTGCGCCTGCCGATCGAACGGCCGGTCGCGGCTCACGAAAACATCAACTTTGTAGGAAGACGCAAGATGAATCAGGTTGAAGCACGTACGGAGTCGCACCGCTTCGCGGACGGCCGTTTCGCTGATGTAATACTGATCCTTGAGGGCGTCGATGAGGCGTAGAGCAGTGGACTCGTCGAGCTCGGCGGCGACGTCGACATCCAACGTGCTGCGCGACGCTCCATGAAACGAGCTGGCAACCGAGCCTCCAACGTAATATCGGACATTGAGCCGCTGGAACTCGGCGATCACAGGCCGCAGCGCCGACAACAAGCCGCTTTCTTCAGTCACGGCCCGCCGCCCCGTCATACTGCCGCACGGCATCGGCCAGCTCGCGCCCGTAGTGCAACTCGATGAACATGTGCTCGACTTGCCGCGGGGTGAATTCCGGATGCACCCGGGCGATCGCCCGCTTCGACGCTTGACTCACCTCGTCAGAGAGCCGTGCCGCGAGCATCAACCGCTCGGCAGGCGATTTCTCGCGGAGCAACTCGCGTTGGATTTGCTCGGCTTCTCGCGAGGTATCGACCGGGATCGGCATGGGCGGACCTTGGAAGACGTTGCATCAAAAGATGTTGCATCAAGCGGAACGTCTTCTCACGATACCTGTTGTATGCGATCGCGACAACGGATTTCGCTCTTGACTCGGGGGGGAAGGGCCTCTAGCCTCCGCGGCCCCCGTCGTTTCGGGCGTCCACGAATCCATGCGTCCTGCAAAGATCATCGTCCCCATGAAGGGCCTGTCGCGGCGACCGTGCGCAGTGGCGGCAACCGGCTTCGCCTTGTTGCTTGTGGGCGGCTGCGCCCGCTGGCAAGCGAGCGCCAAATTGGCGCTGCCGGCGATCCAGACGCCGCCCGACAGCGTGGCGCTCGAAATCTTGTTCATTCAGTTCCCCTTTGGCGACCCGGAAATCAACGGGCCGCTGTGGACGGAAATCGACGAACAGGAGATCGATCCCGCCCTGCGACAACGTCTCGACGCCAACGGAATTCGCGCCGGCGTCATCAGCGGCCAACTGCCGGCGGCGCTGGAGCGGTTGCTCAATCCGCCCGATGAGCCCAAAAAAGCCGCGGCCGATCCCGATCTGGTCGACGTTCGCAAACGGCCGACGAGCCACGGCCGGCGCTTGCAGGTGACGGCCGGCGAACCGTTTTTGATTCCCGTCACCGGCGACAAGGAGCGTCATGAAAGCCTGACTATCTTGACTCGCAACGAACAGGGCGAGGTCGAGGGACAGACCTTCGCCAAAGTGCGAGGCGTCTTCGACGCCAAGGCCTTCGCCTTGCCCGATGGCCGCGTACGCCTGGAGCTCGAACCGCAAATCGAATATGGCGATGCCAAGCAGCAGTTCGCCCACGGCGAAGGCGGCTCGCTGCAAATTCGGCTGGCGCCGTCGCGCGAGATTTATCAATCGCTTCGCCTGGAGGCCGTCGTGTCTCGGGGGCAAATGCTCGTTCTCAGCAGCGCGCCCGATCGGTTGGGCAGCCTGGGGCGCCATTACTTCAGCGAGGAGATCGAAGGCTCGCGCGAGCAAAAGCTCCTTTTGATCCGGCTCGCCAACAGCGGCACGCCCGACGCAAAAGTCTCTCCGCCGCCGGCGCCGAGCGATGAGGACTAGCTAAGCCCGCACCGCCAAGGCGCTGCGCACCGATTCGAGCCGCCCCGCCGAACCGAGCATCTGGTTTTTGTGGGTGATGAAGGCGGCGTATTCCGCCATGAACGGCTTGCCGCTGGTCCGCAAATCGAAATCGCCCGGCTGATCGCGGAAGACCTCGCGAAAAATGGCGCACCAGACCAACCGGCCGTCGGTGTCGATGTTGACCTTGGTCACGCCAAGTTGGGCGGCCGGCAGATAGTCCTTTTCCGGCACTCCGCTCGTCGCGGGCAACTTGCCGCCGGCATTGTTGATGCGGTCCACGTACTCTTTCGGCACGCTGCTCGACCCGTGCATCACGAGCGGGAAGCCGGGCAGGCGTTTCTGAATCTCGGCGATCCGGTCGAAGTGCAAGCCCTGCGTGCCCGAGAACTTGTAGGCGCCGTGCGAGGTGCCGATGGCCACCGCCAGCGAATCGCAGCCGCTGCGTTCGACGAACTCGACGGCCTCGTCCGGGTCGGTCAGGCAAGCATGGTCGGCCGAAACCGAAATGTCCTCTTCGACCCCGCCCAACATGCCCAACTCGGCCTCGACGGAAATGCCGCGATCGTGGGCCCGCTCGACGACTCGCCGGGTGATGGCGATGTTTTCGTCGAACGATTCGTGCGAAGCGTCGATCATCACCGACGAGTAAAACCCGCTGTCGATGCACTCGTAAGCCACTTCTTCGGTGCCGTGGTCCAGGTGGACGGCGAAGATGGCCTCGGGAAACACCTCCTCGGCGGTCCGAATCATGGCTTCCAGGAAGCGTTTGTCGCTATATCCCCGGGCTCCGCGCGAAAGCTGGATGATGAACGGGGCGCTGCGGCTGGGGTCCGTTGGCTCGTTGTTCGAGCCTTTCTTGGCCAAATTGCCTCGGAACAGCCCGATGGTTTGTTCCAGGTTGTTGATGTTATAGGCCCCGACGGCGTACTTTCCGTAGGCTTGGTCGAAGAGATCCTTGGTCGTCACGATCACGTCAGAGGCTCCGAGGAGAAAAAGGCCGGCGGCTTGCAAGGGCGTTCATGCCGCCTCGATCCACCCGCAAAATGGGTTTTGAACAAAGTGCGGCAACGGACGGCGCTTTGGACAAGCTGCGGATTTTACTGCTGTTAGGCTTATTCGGCTAGCGGACTGGCCAAGATGGCCAACTTTTCCAAGATGGCCGCGCAATGATTTGGCCGCCTTCGCAACTCAGCTTATCGGCGCCATCCCAATCGGCTGGGAGCTGCATCGCAGCCAACATACCACCGGGGCGGCTTGGCCCGCCAGGTCGGAAATGTAGGGTGGGCAACGCCCACCTTGATTGGAGCAATCTTCCGGATTCTGGCGGGCAGTGCCTACACCCTACTGGTCTTTCGCGAGACATTGCTTCAACTGGCCAAGATGGCCAACTTTTCCAAGATGGCCGCGCAATGATTTGGCCGCCTTCGCAACTCGGCTTGTCGGCGCCATCCCAATCGGCTGGGGATCGCATCCCAGCCAACATACCGCCTGGTCGGCTTGGCCCGCCACGGCTGAAAAGCTCAAAAACCCGCCGCGCCGCAGGTCTACATTGTCATGGCAACCGCTCGGGGCTAAAATCCCCCGCCGCAAACTATTTCCCGACCGACCCCGTCAAGGAAGACGAGTCGATGATGAGCGAAGCCGCTTCGCCGTTAGGATATCTAACCCCCTTCGAGCAAATTAGTTATGCGCGCGAGATCATTCAGATCGAAGCGCATGCGCTCGACAAGCTGTCGCACCGCTTGGACGGCTCGTTTTGCGAGGCCGTCGCCCTGTTGTACGGCTGCCGCGGAATGGCGGTCGTCACCGGAATGGGCAAAGCCGGGCTGATCGGCCAGAAGATCTCGGCCACGCTGGCCTCGGTGGGCGTCCGCAGCATCTTTTTGCATCCGGCCGAAGCGGTGCATGGAGACCTGGGGCGAATTCGCGCCGACGACGTGATGCTGGTTTTGTCTCAAAGCGGCGAAACCGAGGAGATCGTGCGGTTGTTGCCCTCGCTGGCCGATTTAAACGTGCCGATCATCGCCATCACGGCCCGGGCGACGAGCACGCTCGGGCGCGGCGCCGCGGTGGTCATCGAGTTGGGGCCGCTCAAAGAGGCTTGTCCCTTGGGCTTGGCGCCGAGCACCAGCACGACGGCGATGCTGGCCATGGGCGATGCGTTGGCGCTCGTCGTGAGCCGGTTGCTTTGCTTCGGTCATGCCGACTTTGCGCGGGTCCATCCGGCGGGCAGCCTGGGCAGAAAGCTGAGCAAGGTCGAGGACCAAATGCGGCCCTTGGAAGACTGCCGCGTCGCCCGCGACTCGCTCTCGGTGCGCGAAGTGTTCTCCGCCTTGCGCAGGCCAGGGCGCAGAACGGGCGCCATCCTGCTGGTCGGCGACGACGACCGGCTGAGCGGCTTGTTCACCGATAGCGATCTGGCGCGGCTCTTCGAGACGCGGCGGTATGAGGCCTTCGATCAGCCGATCTCGCAGGTGATGACTTCCAACCCGCGCACCGCGCCGCTCGGTTCGATGCTCAGCGACGCCGTGGCGATATTGGCCGAACTGAAAATCAGCGAGTTGCCGGTAGTCGACGCCGGCGGAGCGCCGGTCGGATTGCTCGACATTACCGATATCGTGGGTATGATCCCGGAAGAGGCTTGACTCTCGCCGGAACGTGCAAAACCTTCCCCATCGGAAAATCTTGCCATCCGCGCGAAACTGCTGAACCGTTCGCCAACCGGGACTCGTAGATGACATTAGTACAGCGCAGCCAGGCCATCGAGTTGATCTTGTCCGACGTCGATGGGGTTTTGACCGACGGCAGCATCGTGTTCGACAACGAAGGCATCGAAACCAAGCGGTTTCATATTCGCGACGGCCTGGGGATCAAGCTCTGGCAGCGCGCCGGGGGGAAATTCGGAGTGGTGACGGGGCGCAGCTCGCACATCGTCAACGTGCGAGCGACGGAACTGGGAGTTACGATCGTGCGTCAAGGCGCCGAACAAAAGCTGACGGCCGTGCGCGAGATCGCGGCGGAGTTGCGGCTGTCGCCCGAGCAGATCTGTTACATCGGCGACGATTTGCCCGATCTGGCCGCGGTGCAGTTCGCCGGCATTGGCGTAGCCGTGGCCGACGCCTGTCCCGAGCTGCGCAAAGCCGCGGACTACGTGACGACGCTCGCCGGCGGGCAGGGAGCGGTGCGGGAGACCATCGAACTCGTTCTCAAGTCCCAGCAGCGCTGGGACGACCTCCTTCAGCAGTACAACGCCTCGGCCCTGTAAAACAAGGCAGTACCGATCCTGTTCGCGCGCATCTCTCGAATTCTCGGCAGCTTCGCGGCCGTCGTGGCGGCCTACAGCGCTTATTCGCTGTTCGCCGTGCCGTGGATCGAACCCGAGGCCGTCCGGCCTGACGCGGCGGCATCGAGCGCCGCGGACCGCGCGCACGCTTCCGACGCCGTCAGCGCCCAACGGACCGGCTTGCGATGCTGGTTCCAAGAAGGAGACTGGGAGCTGACGTCGCCGAAGATTCTCGAAACGTCCCAAGGCAAGCTGCTGCTGAAGGACCACGAACGCCTGGACGACCATCACTTCGTGAAAATGAAGCCGTGCAGCATCGTGCTGATGCCCGAGGGCAAGTTCGAGAGCGTCGAAGACCGCAACCGGCAGGCGATCGTATTGCGGGCGCCCGAGGCCGTGCTGCAATTCGACCAGGAATTCAACCTGGTGAGCGGAGACATCAACCGCCTGGTCGTCGTCGGCGCCGAGTTGATCGGCAAGGTCACGATCCACAGCCAGCAGCGCCTGCCGGGGCCGGAAGACGATCTGTGGGTCGAAACCCGTGACGTCAAATATGGGAACGATCAGATCGTCACGGTCGAGCGGCCGGCCGGCGCGCCGCAGTCGCCCGACGTGCATCGGGTCAAATTCCGCCAAGGACCGAACCAAGGCGAGGGCCGGCAACTGCGGATCGATCTGGCCACGCCCGCCGAAAAGGCGAATCCGGCGCCCGGCCGAAAATTCGGCTCGGTCAAGCGGTTCGAATTGGCGCGCGACGTTCGCCTGCGAATGCTGCCCGGCAACTCCGACTTGTTTCCGAGCGGGGCCGCTTCGCCGGTTGGCGCCGCGAAGCAAAACGCGGCGCCGCAGCCGCCCGTGGAGATCGCCTGCCGGGGACCGTTTCGCTTCGATCTGCTTGCGAACGTGGCGACGTTCAACGACCACGTGACCGTCGTGCGCCTGAACCCCAGCGCGGCCAGCGATCAGTTGACGTGCGACGTGCTCGACGTGTACTTCGAGGCCGATGCGAAACCGGCCGCGGCGGCGGCCGAAGCGACCCAGCCGCCATCGTCGAAATTGCATCCCTCGCGGCTGACGGCGCGCGGAAATCCGGTCGTGCTCGATTCGCCTTCGAACGGCATGCGGGCCCGCGGCCAGAGACTTGAATACGACGTACAGAACCGGGCCGGGAAACTGTTCGATCAAGAAGACGCCTTTCTCGTTCAAGAAGGCAAAGCCGGCAATCCGCCCCAGGAGATTCACGCCCGCGAGTTGCAGTTCGAATCGGACCCTGAAAACCCCTCGGGGCCGCCGCGCAAGATGATCGCCAAGGGCAAAGGCTGGTTGAAAGGGAATCCGCCCGAAGGGCAGGCGGGGCAATCGCAGCGGCGCCAGGGACAATTCACCGCGAGTTGGACGCGGTCGCTGACGTTCGTGCCATTCGAAGAATATCGTCTGTTGTCGTTGCGGGGCGATGCTCACGTCGAAATGCCCGGCAGCGGCAAGATGGACGCCGAACAGATTCATCTTTATCTGAAGGAAGTCCCAGTCGAACCGGTGCAGCCGAGCGCGGCGTCCCCAAATGCGGCTGTTCCAAATACAGTCGCGCGGAAGAAGCTGGTTCCCGCCAAGTTGAACGCTCTGGGGGCCGCGCGCGGCGCGAAGCTTGGCCCCGACAGCGTCATCATCGGCTCGCCGCAACTCGACGGGACCGTGAATAAGATCGAAGTCTGGTTCAAGCAGCCTGCCCCCGTGGCGCCCGCGCCGGCCGGGGCCGCGCCGGCCGCCGCGGCGCCGCCCGAGCCTGCCCCGAAGGCCGAAGCGGCAGACTCGCGACAGCACTTTCATGTTTCCGGCAGGCTGTTGCAGGTCAACGCGCTGTTGGCGGGGGACCGCGGCGGCCCGACGCAAATCACCGACGTGATCCTGAGTGGAGAAGCGGTTTGTACCGAAACGCAAACCGCCTTGCCGGGCGAGCAACCGCTGGTCATTCACGGCGACCAACTGCACCTGGTGCAGCCTCAGCCGGAAAACGCCGTCGTCACCGTGACAGGGCAGCCGGCGACCGTCGACGCCCGCGGCATGCGGCTCGAAGGAGGCACGGTCGAGCAAAGCGGCGCCATCCATCTGCACCGCGGCACGAACAAACTGTGGATCGATGGTCCGGGCTTCCTCTCCTTGCCGGCCGATCGCGATATGTCCGGGCGGCCGCTCAAAAAATCGGCCCGTGAGCGGCTCAAAATCTGGTGGCTCGGGCGGATGGATTTCGACGGCCTGGCGGCCCAGTTCGAACGGAACGTGATCGTCGGGCAGGCGACCTCGAAACTACAAACGCCGTTGTTGCACGTCGATTTCAGCAAGCAGGTGCGGTTTGGCGCCGGCGGATCGAACGACCGCGCAGAGGTGAAACGGATTCTCTGCCGCCAAGGGGTTGAGATGTGGAACCGCTCGTTCGACGCCGCGACGCAGCAGCCTTCCGACGAGCGAATGAAGGCCCAAGACCTGACGTATCTCTACGCCACCGGCGATATTCACGCGAACGGACCGGGGTGGGTCAGTCGCGTCTGGGTTGATACGGGCGAAAGCTTGGCGCCGCTGCCCGGCGGCGGACCGAAGAAGCCCGCGCCGCCGCGCGATCGACCTTCGGCGGGGCCGCGGTTTCTGTACCTCAGGGTGAATTTCCAACGCGAAATGTCGGGCAACGAGCACCGGCAAGTGATGGATTTTCACGGGCAAGTGCGAGCCATCCACGGCCCCGTCTTGCAGTGGAACGAGGAACTCGATCCGCAACATCCTCGGGAGGACGAGTTAGGGCAGCAAGGTTTCGTACTCCGCAGTGATCGCTTGCAAGTCGCGCAGATGGGGACTGCCGCCGCCAACGCCTCGGCGTTCGAACTGACGGCCGACGGCAACGCGGTCGTCGAAAACTCGGACTACGTGGCCCGTTCCAGTCGTTTGAAATACGAGCGCGGCAAGGATCTGTTGACGCTGGATGGCGACGGCTATTCGCCGGCGCGCTTGTTTCGGCAGATCTCGAGCGGCAAGCGTTCGAGTCTCGAATCGCGCAAGATTTGGTATCGGCCGTCGACGAACGACGTCAAACTCGACGACTTCCGCTCCCTCGACTTCAACGATTTGACGAGTGCCAAGGCCAAAGACCCGCCCAAGTGAGCTGTCGATGTAGCCCGGCCGCCCTCGGCCGGGCCCTATCGGAATCTGTTCACGGCCAGCGGCGGCCGTGCCAGGTTAATATGCCTCAGACGACCTGCGTCGTGCCGGGCACGGCGATCAACGGCGTCGGCGGCGCGGCGTCGAAGGCGTAGTGCTTCGGCGCCAGGCTGATCTCCGAGTTGATGGCTTCGTCCCACGAGATCATCTTGCCCGAGTAGGTGCAGAGCCGGCCCAGGATCGCCGTCATCGAGCTGTACGCCCCGTTTTCGCCTTCGTTGTACGGGCTGCCCGAACGAATGCTGGCGATCAGGTCGTCGTGCTCGACCTGGTACGGATTGGGGTTTTCGCCGCGGTAGTGCCACTTGTCGCCGCCGCTTTCGATCCGGGCGCCGCTGATGTCCGCCGTGCCCTTGCTGCCATGGGCGTATTCGGCGACGCTGTCCCAACAGCCTGGAATGTGGCGGCAGTAGCTGAACATCCGCGAACCGTCGGGGTATTCGAATTCGACCGCGTGGTGATCGTAAATCTCGCCATACTCGGCCCCGGTGCGCACCTGGCGGCCGCCCATGCCTTCGGCCTTGACCGGATGGGCGCCCTTGAGCCAGTTGCTCACGTCCAAGTTATGGATGTGCTGCTCGACGATGTGGTCGCCGCAAAGCCAGTTGAAGTAGTACCAGTTGCGCATCTGGTACTCCATGTCGGTCTGGCCTTCTTCGCGCGGGTGGACCCACACGCCGCCGCCGTTCCAGTAGACGCGGGTGCAAACGATGTCGCCGATCGCCCCGTCTTGCAAACGCTTGATCGTCTCCAAGTAGTTCTTTTGATGGTGTCGCTGCAAACCGACGCCGACCGCCAGGTTTTTCTTCTTGGCTTCGGCAGTGGCGGCCAACACCGCGCGCACGCCCGGAGCATCGACGGCCACCGGCTTTTCCATGAACACGTGCTTGCCCGCCGCGACGGCCGCGGCGAAGTGGATCGGGCGGAAGCCGGGCGGCGTGGCCAGCACGATCAGATCGATGCCCGCCTCCAGCACTTGCTTGTAAGCGTCGAAGCCCGTGAACTGGCGCTCCTTCGGCACGTCGATCTTCGCGGCGATCTGTTTATCGTTCTGCAAGTTTTTCAGGCTGCCGTTGAGTCGGTCCTCGAAGGCGTCGCCCATCGCGACCAGCTTTACGTTGTCTTTCACGTGCAGGGCCTGGCTGGCGGCGCCCGTGCCTCGGCCGCCGCAGCCGACCAGACCGATCTTGATCGTGTCGTCGCCGGCGGCGTGCGCCGAGCGCGAAATGCTCAGGCCGCTCGCCAGCCCGCCGCCCACGACGGCCAAGCCGGAGGTCTTAAGGAATTCGCGCCGTGAAGGAACGACGATGCGCTGGGAAGGGGCCTGATCGCTCATGTTTTCGTCTCCGCGTGGGAAGGGCGTCGTGGAAAGGCTGTTACTGGTTGCTGTAAGGACTTCTACAGGCAGTTGACATTTTGACCGACAAAAGTCGGATTGCAACAGGCGCCCCGCCGCATAAGCGAAACGCCTGCGCCACGGGCTACTGGCGATTCGTATCGTGCTTGTCCAAGTCGATTTCGTACTTGGCCTTCTCTTCGGCCGTCGGTTCTTCCAACGGACGCACGACGCGAAACCCCACGAACAGGGCGTCGGTATAATACCAGATGCTTTGCGGGATCTGCGGGTCTTGCTGCTTCCAGTCTTTGTGGCTGCCGCGCCGGGCCGCACTGCGCAGCGCCTCGGGATCGTCGTCCCACGAACCGCCGCGGACCACGCAGGGCTCGATCGTTTTCGGCACGGCCAGCGGATCGACCGCCAATTTGCCGGCGAGCTGCCGATAGAAATCGGGCAGGTATTGGTCGGCGCACCATTCGGCCACGTTGCCGTGCATGTCGAACAGGCCCCAGGGGTTCGGCTTCTTGCGGCCCACCGGGTGATACGCGCCGTCGCTGTTGTCGTACGACCAGGCGTAGTCGTCGAGTTGGCCGGCATCGTCGCCGAACGAATAGGCCGTGCTCGTGCCGGCGCGGCAGGCATATTCCCATTCGGCTTCGGTGGGCAGCCGGTAATAGCGGCCCGTCTTGGCGCTCAGCCATTGGCAATATTTTTTGGCGGCCAGTTGCGTCATGCAGATCGCCGGATAGCCGTCCTTGCCCATGCCGAAGGTCATGTCGGTGTAGGGCTTCGTCGGACGAGCGACGGCGTCGGCAAACTTGTCGAGGGCGGTCGGTTCGCTGCCGAATTGCTTGCGCCGCGCGATGTCGAGCTGAAACATGAAGATTTCATACTCGTTCCAGGTGACTTCGCGCTTGCCCATCCAGAAGGGCGAAATTTTGACCTCATGCACCGGGCCCTCGTCGGCTTTGCGGCCCGCTTCGTCGTCGGGGCTGCCCATGCGAAACGTGCCGCCGGGGACCGGCGCCATCTCGAACGTGACCTTCGAATCGGTAATGCGATCGGTATAGGGCTTCATTTCCGCAGCCGTCTTGGCCGACGCATCGGGTGTTTCCAAGACCGGTTTTTTCACGTCCTCCGCGGCAAACGCCGGCGCCGGGCCGGCCGCTTGCGCCAGCGCGAAACCCAAGCCGAGCAAGATCGCGTTGCTCATGGATTGCCAGCCGCTCGTCCGGCGAAATAGGCTATACAAACAGTACATGCGGTCTTGGCCTCGGTTGCTCAGTGCGGGGTGGCGAAACGATCGGTTCCCAAATGAAAAATGTAGCACACGCGCCGTTTCCGGGGCCGAGCTTCTCGGCATTCACAACCGGCCCGCTCCCAACCGGCCCGCTTCGTTGGCCGCTGCACGCGGCAGTCATGCTGCTCGCCGGACTTTCGCCGCTTCTTGAGGCGGCCGACCCGCAACCGGGCCGCTTCGAGTTCGAGCAGGTCCACATGGGGGTTCCGATCAAGCTGATATTGTATGCCGCC
>DATNEC010000005.1:0-13718 GCA_035606815.1 Pirellulales bacterium | reverse complement strand
GGCGGCTTCGACTTGGCGATCATTCACGAAGTGTTTTTCAATCCCGGGCTGTACTTCCTGTTCGGCGGGATCTTCATCGGCCTGGTCGCCGGAAAGCTCTTCATCCCCTACGGCAAAGAAAACGTCATCGCCGCGGAGAATCTGCTGTTCGTCACGATGATGCACGGCATCCTCTGCCTATTCCTGCTGGAAATGGGCATCACTGCTTGCGAACGGTTGCGTGATCTGAAGCAAGCCGGTTGGGGCTTCGTTGTGTTCGGCATCCTGGCGCCGAACCTCTTCGCCATCTTTGGGCTGGCGCTGGCTCACCTGTACAGCTTGTTCCTCGGGCGCCCGTTCGATTTGCCGACGTATGCCTTGTTCGCGGTGCTCTGCTCGGCGGCCTCGTACATCGCCGTGCCGGCCGTGCAGCACATGGCCATTCCCGAAGCCAGTCCGACATTGCCGCTGGCCGCCTCGCTAGGGCTGACGTTCACTTGGAACGTGACATTGGGCATCCCGATCTATATCGAGATCGCCACCTACCTGATGAAGGTATTCCCCAGCGGCTGAGAATACCTCGCTAAGGAGCGTTCATACGGTAAGGGCGGGCGCTGAACCGCCCTTGCCTTTTGTTTCCAGGCGAGTTTTGGAGCCCGGATCAGATCGGCCGGCCCAAGACGGGGTCGTTCGTCGTATTATTTGATGTTGCGGCCAAGATGCGATCTCCCGCCCGAACGCGCGCCAGCAGTTCGCGGGGATGCCAGGGCTTGGAGAGGAAGCTGTCGGCCCCCGACGAGATCGCCAAGGTCGCATCGCGGCGGTCCGTGAGTGAGGAAATCACGAGCACGTAGACGTATCCGCCGAAGTCTCTTTCGCGGATTGCCTGGCAAAGTTCCAGGCCGTTCATCTCGGGCATCATCCAGTCGGTCAGCACCATGCGGCAAGCCTGCCGCTCGAGAATCTCAAGCGCCTCGCGGCCGTTGGCCGCGGTTAGGACTTCGTAGCCATCCTGCCGCAATGTTTCAGCAACCGCCAACAGGTTGATGACATCATCATCGACCACAAGCACGGGCATGACATGGACCTCCTCGCTTCCGCCAACATGCATCGGCGCCAAACGGCCGCCTCGCGGCCGCTTCAGGGAAACATAGGCCACGCCTGCCCCCCGTCCAAAGGGCCTCGTCCCCGCGCAATCGCTGCAATTCGCACAAGCCGCCATCGTCGCCCGGCATGGAAGTTGCGATCTTGTCATTCGTTCTGCTCGTGAGGATCGCAAAATCGCGGATCTGAATCCCGTATCAAGGAGATGGAGCATGGACACTTGGATTCTGGTGGCGGACGGCAGTCGCGCGCGGCTATTTGCCGCTTCGCAACGAGGCAAGCCTTGGAAATTGATCGAACAACTCGAACATCCCGAGAGCCGCGCCAAGGCGGCGGAGATCGATCCGACGGAGCGGGGCACCCAGAAGCAGAGCTTCGGTTTCGGCACGCCAACGATGGAACCGAAAAATCCGCCGCGGCGCGTGGAGCAAATGCACTTCGGAGAGGAGTTGGCTCATAAACTCGATGCCGGGCTGAAACATGGCGAATATGGCGCCTTGGTGTTGGTCGCCGGGCCTAGATTCCTGGGCGAATTGAAAAGCCTGCTCGACGTCCAAGTGGCCAAATGCCTGATAGGCTCTATCGACAAGGACTACACCCATTTGAACGAGCGCGAGTTGGCTGAGCGGCTTGAAGAGGCGGTTTATGGGGCTGCGGCGCGCAAGTGAACGAACGCTCGGCTTCGGGCCGATGCCGCCAGCGGATAATGATCCACTTCCCGCTGGGGAGCGGGGCGGCGTGGCACGTTGCACCGTGCTATGATGCACATTGCGATGTGCTATGATGATAGCGCCCTACAATCGCTTGGGGGCGAAAAAGTTCGGAGCGGACCGGATGGCCGCCGGCCGATATCTTTTCGGCGGGAGGAAAGTCCGGGCTCCGCAGGACAGGGCGGTGGGTAACGCCCACCGACCGCAAGGTCCGGGAAAGTGCAACAGAAAGCAAACCGCCTCGCGAAGGGCCTTGCGTCCTGCGCGCGGTAAGGGTGAAACGGTGAGGTAAGAGCTCACCAGCAGCTTGGGCGACCAAGTTGGCTAGGTAAACCCCGCCCGGAGCAAGGCCAAACAGGAAGCAGTCGCCGGGCGTCGTTCGGCTTCGGCCGGAAGACGCCCGAGCGCGCGGATCGGTCCGGTCCGCCACCGACTTCCGGGTAGGCTGCTAGAGAGGCCGAGCAATCGGCCCCCTAGAGAAATGGTCATCCCCCGCCCAATCCGTTGGGCAGGGACAGAACCCGGCTTATAGGTCCGCTCCGAACTTTTTCTTATTCCGCCTCGACGACCTCGGCGCCCTCCTCGGTCTTCGCCAAGCTGCCGTCGGTGGGGATCAATTCCTGGTCGATGATTCGCAGCAGTTTCGAAATGCAGAGCTTGTTCATGCTGGTCTTGAAACCGTGGGCCTCATCTTTCAAAGCGGCATGCATGCTTTTCGGCAAGCGGATGGTAATGACCTGTTCCACCTCGTCCGGCGGCGGCAAGGTTTGGCCGGCGCTGCGCAGTTTGACCAGCATTTGCTGAATCGCCATGTATTCCTCGGTTTTTTCGAAGGCCGCCAGGGCCGCGACGGAGGGAAATGCTTTTCGGACGATCCCGTCGACGCCCAAAGTCTTGCGGAAGAAGGTCGCCCAATCGGGCTTTTGCCGATAAAGACTGTCCGCGGCCTGATAGACGTGACGTTCCTTGGTGGACATGCAAAGCTCTCCTAAAAAACGAAACACAAACTCCCTTTTCACCGGCCGCCTCCGAGCGACCACTCGGCGTTATCATGTCCGTGCAGTCAAGGCCAGCACCGATAGCATTGCAGTGCTAGCACTTACGCAAATCGCTAAGCATCGCCTCGACTTTGGGCAGCGGTGCCCGATTCAAAGCAGCGGGGTGCGTGCTTAAATCTTGTGCAGCACCTTTTTTCCCATCCGCAAAGGTGTCCATGTCGACGGTTCTCGAAACTTTTCTCCGGACTTAGCGAATCATGTTGGGCGGGACCAGTGCGACGGAGTGAAAGTCGGTCTTATGAGTCCGGGCGAGGGCGCCCGGTGCTGCATTAAGCGGTTGAGATTGCCATAAATCGTTTTGATTGCTAATGATAACGAGCGGCGGCGAGCAGGCCGGAAGGAGAAAACGCGTGGCTCGCTGAGGGGGCGTTTTTCGTTGACTCGTTGGGACCGAAGGAGCTACGATGGAGCCGTCGGCGTTGTGCCCTCGGCAAGTCTATTGGGATCGTTCGTCCCTTCGCGTGCAATGCGAGTCTGCGCCCGTCTGCCGAAGATGGCAGGCTCTGGGCGGAGGCCAGGGGCGCTCGACTGGAGTCATAAGCGAAACGTACCGTCCGCAATGAACACCGTCGGTTCGAGTCAACGAGTTCCCTCGCTTTCGTCGCCCTCGGCCGAGCCGAACGGCGCCACGGCCAGGGTCGGCATCGAGCCGCCGGCCGATTCCGACGACCGGACGGTGATATCCCAGCAGCCGCCGCTTCCGGCCCACGGCCCCGGACGCCCGACGGCGCCGTTCGAGTTGGGCAAGCTGTTGGCCGGCGAACGGTTGAACCACTTCGAGCTGCGAGAGTACGTCGGCGGAGGCGGCATGGGCGCCGTGTTTCGGGCGCTCGACACGATGCTGAATCGCGAAGTCGCGCTCAAAGTGCTCTCGCGAGACCAGGGCGCCGACGAAGAGACGCGGCGGCGTTTCCAGAACGAGGCCCAATCGGCCGCTCGATTGGACCACGAGAATATCGCCCGCGTGTTTTACGTGGGCGAGGACAAGGGCCTGAACTACATCGTTTTCGAGTTCATCGAAGGGGTGAACCTCCGCGAATTCGTGGAGAAGAAAGGTCCGCTCCCGCTGGCGGAAACGATCAGCTACACGCTGCAAATCGCCGACGCGCTGGCCCATGCTTCGAGCCGCGACGTAGTCCATCGCGACATCAAACCCTCGAACGTGATCATCACCGACGACGGCCGCGCGAAGCTGGTCGACATGGGTTTGGCGCGGCTGCACCAGGTGCAGACCGACGGCGAAGATCTGACGGCCAGCGGCGTGACCTTGGGCACGTTCGACTATATTTCTCCGGAGCAGGCGCGCGATCCTCGCAGCGCCGACGTGCGCAGCGACATCTATTCGCTGGGCTGTTCGGTGTATTTCATGCTGACGGGCCGCCCGCCGTTTCCCGAGGGCACGGTCCTGCAAAAGTTGTTGCAGCACAATAGCGACGCTCCGCCCGATCCGCGCGAGTTGAATCCCGAATTGCCCGAAGAGCTTTCCTGGGTGGTTCGCAAGATGTTGGCGAAAGACCCGCGGCGCCGCTACCAGCACCCGAGCGAGTTGATCGACGAGCTTTATTTGCTGGCCGAGCAGATCGGCCTGCCCGCGCCGCTGCCAGGGCGGACGGCTTGGGCCCCGGTGCAGACGCCGGCCCGGCTTTCGACGGTCCAGCGACACTTGCCTTGGATCATCCCCGTCGCGGCGCTGCTGGCGATCGTCGTCTTCCTCGATCGTTGGGAAATCGACGACGCGCCCGCGGACGACGGCCGGACGAAGCCGCCGCTCGAAGCGAGCGGCGCAATTTCACGCGATACGCGCGTGGCCGACGTCACCAGTGACCTCCGCAATGCTCGACCGACCGAGGCGGCGTCTGCGGCGAGCGATGCGGAAGCTGATGTCCCGGCGGACGACCAGAACCCGAAACTCGACGATCCGGCCGGTCCTTCCGCCGACCGGCCTTACGCCGGCAAAAATGCGCCGGCGACGCCCCAGGGCGATGCGGAGCGGTCGTCGTTGCAGCTCGATAAGCTAGGGGCGCGTGGCGAAGCGGCGGCGCTGGCGGACTCCGATCGCCCAGCCAACGAAACCTCCGCGATATCGAACTCCGCGAATCCGACGCTGCCCGACCCATCGAGAGCCTCGCTGAAGGATTCCTCCGATCCCGCCAAGGGACCGAAGCCGGACCAATCGAGTTCGGGCCAGGCGGCGGACGACGCGTCGCCGAAGCCGCTCGAAGCGCTTCCGCCGGGGGTGTTGGTCGTGGGCGATGCCGAAGGGCCGCAGCGCTATGCAAGTTTGTCGGCGGCTTGCGCGGCGGCCAAGAGCGGCGACGTGATCGAGCTGCGCTACAACGGCCCGCGCCAGGAACTCCCCATTTCATTGGCCAATCTGCGGCTTACGATTCGCGGCCACGAGCGCTTCCAGCCGATCGTGGCGTTTGCTCCCAACGATACCGCCGATCCCTATAACTTTCCGCACAGCATGTTGCGGGTCGCCGGCGGCAGTTTGAAGCTGTTGAATGTCGCCTTGGAATTGCACATTCCGCGAGGGGTTCCTTCGGAGAATTGGTCGCTCATCGAAGCCCAATTGGTCGAATCGCTGAACTTGGAACGGTGCGCGCTCACGGTGAGAAACGCCGCCGACCAAGGGGGCGCGTATCACGACAAGGTCTCGTTCTTCCAACTCAAAGCCACGCTAGGCGCCGATTCGATGATGCCCAAGGGGATGATGTCGATCCCGCCGCTCGAGCTCCGGCTGCAAAACTGCCTGGTCCGCGGCGAGGCGTCGCTGCTGCGAGACGACGACTCGCAGGCGGTGAACTTGACGTGGGAGAACGGCTTGCTGGCCACGTCGGAGTGGCTGCTGTCGACGGGCGGCGCCACGACGGTCCCCCCGACTTCGGGCGGAATGAGCGGCAAGATCCACCTCGACTTGGAGCACCTGACGCTTGACTTGGGCAAGGGACTGTGCCGGATGTGGAACAGTTACAGCGCCCCCGGCTTGCTCGACGTCGATATCCATTGCGCCGACAGCGTTGTGTTGACGGCGTCGGACCAGGCAGCGCTTGTCGAGCAGGTTTGCGTCGAACAGTCGGCCGATTCCGAGCGGCGGTTGAGTTGGAAAGGCGACCGCAACCACTACAGCGGCTTCAAGACGTTCTGGAAAATCGGCGACCTCGGCGCCGCCGCGACGCCGCGGCTGATGACCTTCGAGGATTGGCGCGCGAAATGGGGCGGCGACCGCGAGGTGCAATCGAACCTCGCCCCCCTCGCTTGGAAACGCCTGCCGGCCGCGGGACAACCGTTGAACCAGCGCACGCCCGCCGATTATTCGATCGACGAGGACTCCGCGGACCCGGCCATCTACGACACGACCGACGGCGAACTCGTCGGCTTCGATTCATCCGCGTTACCGGCTGCGCCTGCGCCCGATGGGCGCACGGAAAACGGACCTCCCGCCTCTGCAACCGCCCCGCCGCCCGTCGCACCGCCCGAACTCGATTAGCCGCCGCGAAACGTGTAGACTGTCGAGCTGCCAGGGAAGGACCGTGCCGCCTGGCGTTGGGTTCCTTATTAACTCTCCGCGAGACAAGCATGCAAACGCCGCAACGCGAAACGGCCGCGCCTGAGAATACCGACGCCAATCCCTATCAGGCGCCCATCGCCAATGGAACCGCGGCGACCGAAGCGGCGACCGCAATTTCTCCACATCGGACCAGCCACCCGATTGGCTTTTGGTTCTTTTTTTGGGGCGAACTGGCCGAGCGATGCTCGTACTACGGCATGCGGGCCATTTTGGCCCTCTATATGGCAGACCAGTTGGGTTTGAGCACGGCCAACGCCAGCACGGCCATGCACTGCTTCATCGCGGCGTGCTACTTGCTCCCCTTGGCGGGCGGGTACGTCGCCGACAACTTCTTGGGAAAATACTGGACGATCGTAGGGTTTTCGATCCCTTACATCGTCGGACAAGTGATTCTGGGCATCGAGAGCGTGCCGTTTTTGGTGCTGGCGCTGACGCTGCTGGCAATGGGCAGCGGCGTCATCAAGCCGAACATTTCCACGCTGATGGGTCTGACTTACGATCAACAGCGTCCCGGACAGGAAAAGTTGCGCACCGATGCGTTCGCGATGTTTTATTTCGCGATCAACGTGGGGGCCGCCTTGTCCTCGCTTGCGATGCCATACATTCGCACTCGCTGGAACTACCAGGTGGCTTTCCTGTTTCCGGCCGGGCTGATGGCTTTGGCCTTCGCCATTTTTGCGGCAGGAAAGCCATTCTATGCCGTGGAAACCGTGAGGACGGCCGCCAAAACGCCCGCCGAAAAGACAGAACAATGGGCGGTGTTCGGTCGGATGCTGGGCATTTTTACGGTCGTCATTTTCTTCTGGAGCATTTTCGATCAGTCCGCGAGCACCTGGACCTTCTTCGCGGCCGAGCACCTCGATCTGGAACTGTTCGGAAAAACGCTCGAACCCGACATGATCCAAGCCGCAAATCCGCTGCTGATCATCGCGCTGCTGCCGCCCATCAGCCTGCTGTGGAAGGTTCTGGCTCGGCGCGGCATCGACTTCCGCGCAACCGATAAAATGATGGTCGGATTCATACTGACGACGATCACGATGGGCATGATGTCGGCGGCCGGCTTTCTGACCACCCCCGAGGCCAAAGTCTCGGTACTGTGGGAGATCGCCGCTTATGTAGTGATCACCATGGCCGAGATCTGCATCTCGGTCGTGGGGCTGGAACTGGCGTTCACGGCCGCTCCCAAAAACATGAAAAGTTTCGTCACGGCTTGTTGGCTCGTGACCGTGTTTCTCGGGAATCTGCTGAATTTGGCGGTGGCCCGCTTGTATGGGATGATGAACCCGGGCGCTTACTTCGGCCTGCTCACGTTGATGCTGCTGGTCGTGACGCTCTGCTTCTGGGGAGTCGCACGGCGGTTCAATCGCGCCGCTTCAATGGTTTAGCGCCAGCCAGGCGCGGCGAAACCGTCATCCAAGCCAGGCGAGCCATGTGCCTGTGTGCTACCACACCACCTGCGCCCGCGTCACCAGAACATCGGCATTGCTGGCCGTGTTCTGCTGGTTGAGAAAGGCGTGGATGTAGTTGAACATCAGCTTGGTCTGGAAATTCAAATACCAGTTCACGCCGAACGTGAGATCGGTGAGTTGCCCCCCCTGAATATTGCGGTCGCTCAGGTTCAGCGTCGAAACGCGGGCCGCGACCTCCCAGGCGCCAGGCCCCATCGCCACGCCGCGATTGCCGCGGACCCGGAAAAAATCGGAATAGGGTTTCGTCGCCACGTACAGGCCCTGGTTCCGATCGTAGACGCGGTTTTCGCCGGTCAGAAAGTAGCTCACGTAGGCGTAGGCGCCGTGCAGAAAGATCTGCGGGCCGGCGACCTGGTTCACGAAGGTTCCGTAATACTCGGCCTGAAACGACAGCGAACCGAAGACCGCCGAGGTCTCGACGTGGCTGATCTGGTAGTCGTTCATCAGGATGTTGCCGGTGTTGACGAACGAGGGAATCACCGAATTGGCGTTGAACTGCATGCTCACTTCGGGGGTCGAAGAGAACTTGCGGGTCTGGTCCGCCACGCGCTGATAGGTGTAAGCGGCCCCGAGTTGCCACAAGTATCGCCCGCCGCTCGGCAAATCGTACCACGGCAGCCAGACTAGCCGGTTGACGACGGCGTAGCGGCCGGCGTTGCCGAACTGCTCGCCGAAATCGGTCGAGTTCTGGGCGAAGATGCCGTTCCACCAATACCACTGCTCGTTCTGCGAATGGTCGTAGAACATGCCGCCCAGCTTACGCGCGGGGTTGAATGCCTGCGGCAAGCCGCGCTCGATGAACGTCAAGTCGTTGGCGCTGGTGATCCGTTCGATGCTGAACGGCTCGCGGAATTGCCCGAGCCGCAGCGTCCCGAGCCAGGGCAATTCGTGGAGTTCTCCATAGCAGTCCGTGATTCGCGGTCGTTGTTTGGTCTGCGCGTCGGCCTGCACGAAGTCGACTTCCAAGCGATAAGACCAGACATCGTACCCCTTGCCCTGGATGCCCATACGGACGCGGCGGAAGTCGACGCCGTTGGGGATGTCGCCTAGTTGGCGCTTGTTGGCCGGATCTTGGCTGAAGGTGGCCGAATCGGCTTGAATGCGGCCGAAGATATTGTGGTCAAAGCCCTGCTTTTTCTTCGAATCGGCCGCGCTCGCCTTGCCCTGGTTCGCTTCGACCTTCTTCAGCCGTTCGTGCAGGTCCGGCAGCGTCAGGCCCTCATTCGTATCCGTCTGAAAATAGGCCTGCTGCGCTCCGGATGCTTCTGCGGTGAGCGCATCGCTCTCGACGACATGGGCGAAGTGCTGCGCGGGGCTGGGAGGCAGCCCGGCGGGTTGGAGGACTGATTTCGCCGGTGCTCGCGGGTAGGGCGCGGCGTTCGGCGGAACGTTGGCGGCGCCCTCCAGGGCCGCGGCGGAGCGGATCTGCCATGCCCCGAGGACTGCAAGCACCGTCGCCAGCGCGAAGGCGCGGCCCCGCCACGGGGCGGTGGACGTTGGAACACATGCTGGAGTCCGTCGTCTATTCATCGCGTGCGCAAGACTGCCTTCGGTGAGACCACGAAAGCCCTCTGCCACGAGCGCTCTCCCTAGTTTGCTGTATCGACCGGCAAAATCGGAAAAGCCATCAAAACCGGACCGCCCGCTCGCCCCGCAAGTGCAAGCGATCATTGGAGATTGTTTCTGTCCAGACTGGCCAGCCTTTTGCCCCCGCCAAGCTTCTCGCAGTCGCCCGACGCGCCGCCGGCCTTCGCCGTCAACCGATCTGGCAAGACTTTCCCTGTTTCGCTACACTGCCCCATCCGAAATTGCCAGGCACACGGAGGCGCCGATGACGCAACCGCCGTTCCGCTTCATTCATGCCAGCGACTTCCATTTGGAGCGTCCGCTCTGCGGCGTCGGCGAGACGCCCGATCATCTGCGGGCGGCCTTTATCGAAGCGCCATACCGCGCCGCCCAGCGAGTGTTCGACGCGGCCTTGGCCGAGCAGGTTGACTTCGTGGTCCTGGCCGGCGATCTGCTGCAGCCAGAGGCGACCGGCCCTCGCGGGCCGTTGTTTCTGGTCGAGCAATTCGAGCGGCTTCGCGCGGGCGGCATCCAGGCATATTGGGCCGGCGGCCAGGCTGATCCGCCCGAGCACTGGCCCGCATTCGCCCGGCTGCCCGACAACGTGCATGTTTTTCCCGAACGCAGGGCGGAGCAGATCGTGCATCATCGCGAGGGGCAGCCTCTCGCACGGTTGATCGGGCTGAGCCGCCGCCAGGCGAAGAAGCTGCGGCCCGGCGACTTTTCTTCCGACGCCGATGGCCTGTTTTCGATCGCCGCGACCTATGGCGCCATCGACCGCGGAGCGATCGCCAAGAGCGGCGTTCGATATTGGGCGCTCGGCGGACGCCACGCTCGCGAAACGCATTCGGAAACGCCTGGCCTGGCGCACTATCCGGGAACGACGCAAGGCCGCGACCTGGAGGAAGCCGGGCCGCACGGTTGCACCTTGGTCGACGTCGACGCCGAGGGCAAGGTGCGCACACGGCTCTTGCCGACCGACGCGGTGCGTTGGCGGCGCGAAGAAATCGCGCTCGACGAGCCGACGACGAAAGAAGCCGTCGAGCGGCTGTTGGCCGAGCGGCTGCGCGCGGTCGCCGCGGCCGCGCCGGGCCTCGATCAACTCATTTCGTGGGTCATCTCCGGCCCGGCGTCGTTTGTCGCCCCGCTGCGCCGGGGAAGTTTTTTGGCCGAGACGCTGGTCCGCCTGCGCACGGAATTCGGCTACGCTTCGCCGATCGTCTGGAATCTCTCGCTCGAAGCCGAATCGCCCGAGGCGCCGAGCGGCTGGTATCAACAAGACACGATCCTGGGCGATTTTTTGCGGGCCATCCGCGATCACCAGACGCAGCCCGACGATGAGCTGAACGGGCTCGAGCTGGAAACTTATCTCGGCGAGCGGCATCTTGCCGGCGCCTTGGCGGGCGCGGTTCGGCTCGAAGAGCCGGCGGTTCGGCAGCGAGTGCTGCGGAAGGCGGCGATGTTAGGGGCCGAGTTGTTGGGCGGCGAACTGTCGGGCAGCGAATTGTCGGGCAGCGAGGAGGCCACATCGTGAATCTGCTGGAACTCGAAATCGATGGCTTCGGCGTTTGGACGGGACTGAAGCTCGACGATCTTTCGGAGCGGTTGACCGCGCTATACGGCCCCAACGAGGCCGGCAAGACGACGCTGCTCGAATTCGTGCGCGCGATGCTCTACGGCTTCTCGCCCGAGCGCCGGCGCCGCTATTTGCCGCCCCTGAATGGCGGGCGCCCTGGAGGCTCGCTGCGCGTCGACGGCCCGTTCGGCCGCTTCAGCATCGCGCGACACGCCGATGGCCCGCCGCACGCCCCGACCGCCGATTCGCTGCGCGTGCGCGACGATTCGGGAGCGCTGCAAAACGAACATCTCGTCGGCCGGCTGCTGGGCCGAGTCGACGAAGCGACGTTCACCAATGTCTTCGCCTTCGGACTGCGCGAGATCCAGGAATTGGGCGCCCTGGGCGACACGGCCGCCGCCGAACTGCTGTACGGCCTTTCGACCGGGCTCGACCGCGTTTCGCTCCTCGAAGTGCTGCGCGAGTTAAGGGCCTCGCGCGAACGGCTGTTGTCGTCGGAAGGCAAGCCGTGCCAGGTTGTGAACCTGCTGGGCGAGCGCGAAAAGCTGCTCGGCGAAATCGACGAGCTGCGCTCGCTCTCGCACCGTTACGCCGCGCTCGTGCATCAGCGCGGCGAATTGGAAGCCGATCTCGAACGCCGCGAGCGGGACCGCGCCGAACTCGAACACTCGGTGCGCGTCGTCGAGGCGGCGCTGGCCGTGCGCGAGGCCTGGGGCCGCCGCGCCGAAGTCCAACTTCGAACCGAGCGTCTGTTGGCCCATCCCTCAATTCCGCCGATGCTGGCCGACCAGATCGAAGCGGTCGGCAAACGGTTGGCGCAGCGCCGCGGCAAGCTCGAAACCCTCAAGCAAGAGCGGCTGGCGGTCCGCAAGGAAGCCGCCGCGCTGGGCCTCAACCGCTCGCTGGCGCGCTGCGCGCCGCGGATTGAAGCCTTGCAGGAACAAGAGACCTGGATCGGCGCGCTGGAAACGCAGGTCGACCAGCTTTCGGGCGAGGTTTCCGCGATCGAAACGCAATTGGCCGAAGATCAGCGCCGGCTCGGCATTGGCAAAGACCATCGCGCGGCGGCGCCCCGAATCGACGAGCGGACTCGCGGCGTGCTGCGGCCCCTGGCCCGCGCGCTGCGCGGACCACAAGGCAAGTTGCAATCCGCCGAGCGCGAGTTGGCAAGCCATCAGCAAACGGTCGACGCCTTGGCCGGGCGAATTCGCGATGCACTCGCCGACCGACAAGAAAAAGCGCAAGAGTTGGCCCCGGCGCTCGAACGCGCGGGCGAACGGGTCAGCCAGCTTCGTCGCCGCGTCCAGATCGACGAACGGCTCTCGCAAATGAGCGCCCGCGATGCGGCGCTGGTCGAACAGAACCTGAAGCTGGAAGAGCGTCAACTGCTGCCGCCGTTCGTGCTTTGGGGACTGGCCGGCGTATTCGCGCTGGGCATGGCGATGTTGTTGTGGGGCGGCGTATTGATGATCGCCTCCGGCGGCAAAGGCGGCGAAGCGAGATTAGTCTTCGGCTTGCTGTTTTGCGCCGCCGCCGCCGCCAGCAAGTATCTGCTCGAACGTTCGGCGGTCGAACAACTCGAAGCCAGCCAGGGACAGTCGGCGGCGCTTGTCGCCCAGATCAAGCAGGCCAAGGAAGAGCGAGCCGCGCTCGACGCCGAACTGCCTCGCGGCGCCGGTCCTTGGCTGACCCGCTTGCAAACGGCCGAAAAGGAATTGGCCGCGCTGGAAGAATTGGTGGGCGTCGACGCCCAGCGGCAGGCCGCCCAGCGCGAAGTCGATGCCGCCGCCCAGCGAATTCGAGACAGCGAGGAAGAGCGGAAGTCGGCCCGCCACCGTTGGCAAAGCGCGCTGGCTTCGGCGGGCCTGCCCAAGCATCTTTCGCCCAAGGAAGTCCGCCATCTGAGCGAAGGGCATCAGTCGCTTCGCGCATTGCAGCGCCGGCTGAAACAAGCGCGAGTGGACTTGGAGGAGCGCCGCAAAGAATTCGATGCGCTCGCCGGCCGCGTGGCCCAGGTAATGAGCGATGCTGAACTGGAACCGGCCAGCCCGCGAGTCAGCGATCGGCTGAAGCAACTGCGGCAGGCGCTGGCCGATCATCAACTCATCGCATCGCGGCGCGAGGCCCTGGACGGGCGACTGCGGCGCATTCATCGGCGTCAAACGCGGCTGGCGCACGGAGTCGACCGCTGGCAGCATCGCCGGCAACTGCTGTTCGTGCAAGCCGGCGTCACAAACGAAGACGAATTCCGTCGCCGGATCGAAGACAGTGAATTGCTGGAATCGCTCCGCGGCCAGCATGCGGCCATCTCGCGCGAAATCGCCGCCGCCTTGGGAATTCGGCTCAGCGAGGACGACGTTCGCGTTTGGCTCGAAGGGCCGCAGGTCGGCCAACTCGAAGCGCGTTGGGAAGAATTCGCCGGCGCCTTGCAAACCGCGTCGCAGCGAGTGCAAACGCTGTACGAGGAGCGGGGCCGCATGCAGCACGAGTTGAAGTCGCTGGCCGACGATCGCCGGCTGCCCGAGCGATTCATCGACCTGGGCGCCGTCGAGGCGAGGCTGCGAGACGCGATCGAGCGGTGGCAGGTCGTCGCGGTCACGTGTTTGGTGCTCGACAAAGTCCGCAAACGATACGAGGCCGAGCGGCAGCCCGAGACGCTGCAAGAAGCGTCGAAGTATTTGAAAC
>DATNEC010000174.1:0-12902 GCA_035606815.1 Pirellulales bacterium | reverse complement strand
CTGCACGGGCGAGGTCCGCGTGGCGTTCGAGGTCAGCGTCAGGATGCTGGCCTGCGTCAAAATGCCGCCGCGGTTGGCCGGCAGCTTCAAGCGCTGAAATTCCTCGCCCGCGACGCCCTCGATGCCGTAATGCTTCGCCAGCCGTTGGTTGACGAAGCTGAAATCGGCGTCGAGCAAATCGAGAACGCTGCGGTCCTCGCGCACGATCGCCTCGAAGAACAGTTCCGTCTCGCGGACCATCGCCGCGCGCAGCGCGTCGTCGAACTCGGGAAACGTCTGCGGATCGGGCGAGACGTCGTCGAGCTTGCGGATCGTCAGCCACTGGCCGGCGAAATTGCGCACGAAGGCCGCCGATTTCGCGTCTTTCAGCATGCGGTGCAATTGCGGTCCGAGCTGCGCGCGCAACTGGCCCGCGGCGGCCAGGGCGAACAGTTCATCGTCGGGCATGCTGCTCCATAGAAAGTACGACAGCCGGCTGGCCAACTCGAACTCGTTGAGCGGGTAGTTCTGGTTCGCCTTGGCGCCGGGCGGGTCCAATTCGACGCGAAACAAGAAGTGCGGCGAAACCAGCACGCGGGCCAGCGCCAGCCGCACGCCGTCTTCGAAGGTCTCGCCCGCGGCAAGCGACTGATCGAACAGGCCCAGGCAGCGCTCGACCTCTTCGGCCTCGACGGGGCGGCGAAAAGCTCGCGTGGCGAAGCGGGCCACGATCTCGCGGGCCGCCTCGCGCGGCTCGGCGCCTTCGCGATGCGCCATGATCCGGCGATGGCTTTCCGGCACGATCGGCGGCGGGGGATCATGAGGCCCGTCGAAGGCGATGCTTTTGACGATCAGCAGCCGGTCGCGATCGTCCGGCTCGCGCGACTCGGCGCGCCGGAAGCGGCGCCGGCGCTCGGCCCGCTCCTCTTCTCGAGTTTTCGGCGGCTCGGCGGGCTTGGGGGCGTTTGGCTTGGCGTCGTCCGGTTTGTCGTCCGGTTTGTCGCCGGGCTTCGCCACCGGCTTCTGGTCTTCGGCCGGCTTGGCTTCGGTTGGTTTTTCGTCGGCTGGTTTTTCGTCGCCGGCCGCCGGCGGCGTCTCTTTTTCGTTCGGGTCGGGCGCGCGATAGGGGTTGAGAAATTCGACGGCGATCCGCCGCGTGCCGCTTTCGAGGCGCGCGGTGACTTCGATCACGGTCGGCTCCGCGGCGTCGGCCGCGATCTCGAACGCCTTCAGATCCGTATCGTCGACCCGCAGCAGGGCGCGGACCGGCTCGTCGCCAAGCTGCTTCGCCGCCGCTTCGACGCGCAGGTGATAATCGCCCGCTTCGAAATACCGCTGGGCGGACACGGCGCCTGCGCCGTACAGGTAGAAGCCCTTCTCGCTCCGCTCTCCGCCAGCCCCGCGCGAGGCCCGCAGCCCGCCCAGCCGAGATTTCTCAGGCTTCGGCGGCTCGATCGCCACGATCGCCTGGTCGAGCACCATCTCGGCCGCGTTAAGGTAGCGTTCCAGCAACAGCGGCGAGACCGAGAGCACGTCGCCGATATTGTCGAAGCCGTAGCCCACGTCGTCATGCGGAAAATCGGCGGCCGGACGGAACTCGACGCCGACGAGGTCGCGAATCGTGTTGTCGTATTCATTGCGGTTCAACCGCCGCAGCGTGACGCGGCCGGCCGGCTGCGGGCCGCCGCAATCGAAGCTCGCCAGCGTTTGCTCGATCGCCTGTAGCGCCGCGTCGATCTCGCGTTGCTCCGGCTTCAGTTGCCCGTCGGGCGGCATCTCGCCGCCGGCGACCAGCTCCAGCGCCTTTTCCCACAGCTTGCGGTTCTTGTGGACCGCTTCATTCTGCGGTTGCGAGGCATCTTTGACGAACCGCTCGAACGACACGTCGCCTTTTGGTTTGTCGCCGCCATGACAGACCAAGCAGTGTTTCGTCAGGAAGGGGACGACTTCTCGCGCGAAGCCGGCGGTTTGGCCGACTGGCTCGGCCGTTTGGGCTTCATCGGCGCGCACCGCAGCGCGGCCGGCGATCAGCAGGCCCACCACGATGATCCCCAGCAGCGTTCGCAATGCCATCAGAACTGCATCCATCAAATGCCCTTCGCGTTTCGCCCCACACCATTTGCGGCGAGCCTGTAGTTTAATGTCTCGCGGGACGTTTGAGCTACCAGAATCGCCGATTTCCGGCCCGGGTCCGGTAGCTCCGACACGCTCGGTAGCTCCGACACTCCGTGGCGGAGACTTGGTCGCCGAAAGCGACCGGGCCCGCGTTCCCGTCACGGAGTGCCGGGGCTACGTTTGGCGGCTGGAGCCGCCTTGACGGCCTTCCGGCAATCATGCACGCTACAGGGGCTTCGGCCGTTCGTCCCTTCCGCGAGTTTCTACGTTGGTCTGGCAAGCGCTTCTACGCAACTGGCTTCAGCAGCAGGCGAAAGCCAAGATCTATGAATCGGTGGCCGACGCGCAGCGAAAGCAGAGCGGCGCCGAAGGGCCTGCGGGGCCGCCCCCGCCTTGCGACGTGGGCCTGGTCTTCGCCTTGGGCATCGAGCAGGGCGGGCTGGAAGATTTGCTCGGCGGCGTGGTGGTCACGCAGGGGACCGATTTTGTCGCCCGGCAAGGTTCGCTCAAAGGCCGCAACGTCGTGTTGATCGAAGCGGGCGTCGGTCCCTTGGCCGCCGCCCGAGGCACGCAGGCCCTATTGGCGGGCCACCGCCCGGCCTGGGTCATTTCGGCAGGCTTCTCCGGCGCCCTCGATCCACGGCTGAAACAGGGCGACATCGTCATGGCCGACAGCATCACCGACGGCGAAGGGCGCCGCTTGTCGATCGATTTCAAAATCAGCCCCGAGGCGGCCGCGGCGACGCGAGGTCTGCACGTCGGCCGGCTGCTGACCGTCGACCGCATCGTGCGGTTGCCCGAGGAGAAGCGCGCGCTCGGCCAGCAGCACGAGGCCCTGGCGGTCGACATGGAATCATGGGCCGTGGGCGAAGTCTGCCGCCAGGCCAAGACCCGGTTCATGGCCGTGCGGATCGTCAGCGACGCGGTCGACGACGAGTTGCCGGCCGACATCGAGCGGCTGGCCGCACAAAAATCCAATGCCGCCCGGCTCGGCGCCGCAGCCGGCGCCATTTTCCGCCGTCCTTCGAGCATCAAGGACATGCTGAGGCTCAAGGAGGACGCGCTCGTCGCCGGGGACAAGCTGGCCAAGTTTTTGAGCGGCGTGATCGTGCAGCTTGTCGAAGTCGAAGGTCGGAACTCGGAGAGGACGGCGAGCGGGGGGCGTCAGCCCCCTGATTCGGGTTCGGGAGCGGATCGCTAGTTCCGTGCCTGCACGACGCCACGCCCACCAATCCGAAAGACGCGGGACCGCCAATTTGCAAGGCCGTGCGGCGCTTGACGAGGCACGACACTCGCCCGAAGATATTCCCACTGTCTTGGGGTGCTCGAACGCAGAGCACAGGCCGATGTTTCGTCGGCCCGGTCTCAATAGATCGTCTGGAGAGGTGCGGTTAACAGTCGCACTGTTAGCAAGACAGCATCGGGCGCGCAGACGGCTGCGCGTCCGATCGTTTTTCCGTTCATCAAACGCCGGCTCAGAAAATAAAATGGTCCTTCCGGAGAATCTGCGGATGGTCCGACCGCTGAGAAGATGGAGGCGTGCGTTTTTCCAGGCATCACCGGGCATTGAATACCTCGATGATTCGCAGGTCGCCAAAGCCCTGGAACCTGGAATTTGAAACCTGGAACCCTGCGATGGGCTTCTTCTCCCGGCTGTTCGGTTTCGATCGCAACACGGGCCGCGGACTCGACGACCTGGCCGTGCGGTTGAAACTCACGGCGGAACAGCTCTCGGCGGTCGAGCCGCGCTACCGCGAGTTTTCGATTCCGAAGCGCGCCGGCGGGCAGCGGCGGATTCTGGCGCCGGAGCCGGAACTGAAGGCGCTGCAGCGGCGGATCCATCGCCGCTTGCTGGCGCGGCTGCCGGTGCATCCGGCCGCCACGGGCTTTCGCCGCGGCGAATCGATCGTCACCCACGCCCGGCGCCATCAAGGCCAGGCCGCCGTAATCCGGCTCGACTTGCGTGACTTTTTCCCGTCGACCTCTGCGAAAAGGGTCGAGCAATACTTCCGGGCGATCGGCTGGAACCGCCAGGCGGCGGCGCTGCTGATCAAACTCTGCACGGTCGACGGCGGTTTGCCGCAAGGGGCGCCGACCAGCCCGGTGCTGAGCAACCTGCTCAATTACCGGCTCGACGCCTGCATCGCCGCATACGCGAAGCGCGTGAACGTCATTTACAGCCGCTACGCCGACGACATCACGCTTTCGTATTCCGACGACGATGCCGCCGCGGCCGAGAACGGCCGCGCGCTGGCGTATTTCGTATGGCGCGTGGCCGCCGAAGAAGGCTACCGCCTGCACCGCAAGAAAAGCTCGGTCCGGCGCCGCCACCAGCGGCAACTGGTCACCGGGCTGGTCGTCAACGCGCGGGTCAATCTGCCACGCGAAACTCGCCGCTGGCTGCGGGCCGTCCAGCACCGCGCTTCGCAGCCGCCGCGGCTGCTCGGTTCGCTCGGCAAGTCCGCCCCGCCGCCTATGAAACAGCCTACCCTTTCGCCTAGCCAACTCGAAGGCTGGCGGGCGCTGAAAGCGATGGTCGAACGACAGGACCAGTAAGATCTTCACCCGAGATCAAGGGTTGTAATTCCGCGAGGAAACAATTGTAATGGTCTTGAGTTGTTCAAGCCGATGCGCACCGCACTTAAAGTCGATATCTGATGGATTCGCAGGGTCTCGTCCGCGCCGCTTCGACCGCCACGCGGGCTTCGATTTCCTTCCGCGCGGCGTTCGGGGGCCTGTTTCTGGCAGTCGCTATCATCGCCAATGCGGCCGCCGCCGATCGCTATGCCGAGCTGGTTGTGGCCGACAAGCCGACCGGGTATTGGCGATTGCAAAAGGCCGAAGACGGCCGCGTGACTAGCGAAATCGATCTGCCCGACTCGGCGCTCTCGCTCGACGGGGCGATCGCCGGCGAAGTCGGCCTGGCGTCGGCGGGCCCGCGGACAGGCGAGTTTCCGCTCTTCGAGCCGGACAACGCCGCCGCCCGATTCGACGGCGGCGCGTTCATCCGCATTCAAGATCCCGGCCAGAACAGCCCGCTCGATTTCCGAAACGGCGACGCCATCACGCTCGAAGCCTGGATCAGTCCGCTGCCGGCCGACGCGGGCCGGTTCCTTTACATTCTCGGCAAGGGACGCACCGAAAAGACCGGCGAATCGTCGATCAATCAGAACTACGCCTTGCGGCTCAAGACGCTCGCGGGCGGCAAGGCCGCGCTAAGCTTTTTGTTCCATAGCGCGGACGACTGGCATCGCTGGACATCCGACGCCGCGCTGGCCCTCGGCGACGGCTGGCATCATGTGGCGGTGTCGTACAAGTTCGGCGAGCCGAAGGGCCTGCGCGGATACATCGACGGCGAGAGCGTGACGGGCAAGTGGGACATGGGGGGCGCCACGGCCAGCGAGCCGGCCGTCGACGACGACGAGTTGTGGATCGGTTCATCGCTGGGCGGCCAGGCGGCGAGCAGCTTCAGCGGCTTGATCGACGAAGTGGCCCTCTATCGACAGGCCTTGCCGGCCGAGCGAATCCGGGCACGCTACCGCTACACGTCGCCGGCGCCGCGTTTCGCGGCCGACCGCGTGCCGGCGGGCGCCGTGCTGGTCGAAATCCACGAAGGACTCCCCGACAAGAAATCGTGGCGGTTCGCGACGGAGGCGCCGAGCGAAAGTTTCATCTACCCGGCGATGGCGATCGTCGATGTTCCCAACAAATATTCGTCGCGCGGTTTGAAGACCGACCGCGGCGATCCGTTTCTGGTCCGCGCCATGACCCGCGCGGTTTTGCCGGCCGGGCCGAGGCGGCTGCTGGTCCGCTGCCGCAACGCCTCGCGGCTGTATATCGACGGCAACCTGGCCCTGGAGACGCCATTTTACGACATCTCGAACAGCGGGCACGGTCATGTAACGCCGCTCGACGCCAGCCTGGCGCCCGGCATTCGGCCGCTGCCGCGCGGCGACTCTCAGCAGTATTGCGATCTTTTGGGCGACGGCCGCGAGCACGAATTCATTTTCGAGGCGATCGTCGGCGGCCAAGGGCATCGGCCCGAGCTCGGCGAGACTTCGGTGAGCGTCGCCGCGCCGGACGAGGTCTTCGAGTTGCTCGCGCCGCAGTTCCACGTACCGCTTTCCGACTCCGGCTGGGAAAGCTTCGCGGCGAGCGAGCAGACCCGGCTGGCGGCGGTCAACGCCCTGGTCCGCCGCGACGCGGGCCGCGGCGAAGAAGAGTACTGGCGCCAGCGGCACGAGTGGGCGCGGCGAACCGTGGCCGATCGCAAGCCGATCGAAATTCCGTCAGGGCCGGCCGACGCGCCGGTGACGAGCGATATCGACCGCTTCCTGCTCGCCAAGCTGGCCCAACATGGCCAGCGGCCGGCGGCCTTGTGCGACGACTATGCGTTCCTGCGCCGCGCGACGCTCGACGTAATCGGCACGATTCCGACGGTCGAGGAAATCGCCGCGTTCGTCGCCGAGCAAGACCGCGAGGATCGCCGCTCTCGGCTGATCGACCGCTTGCTGGCCGATCCCGGCTGGGCCGACCATTGGATGGGCTATTGGCAAGACGTATTGGGCGAGAACCCGAACCTGGTCAATCCGACGCTGAGCAACACGGGGCCGTTCCGCTGGTGGATTCACGAGTCGTTCGCGGACAACAAGCCGTTCGACCGCTTCGCCGCGGAGGCCGTGATGATGGAGGGGAGCAAGTATTACGGCGGGCCGGCCGGGTTCGAACTGGCGACGCAAGACGACGCGCCGATGGCGGCCAAGGCGCGGGTCGTCAGCCAGGCGTTTTTGGGCCTGGAAATGAAATGCGCCCGCTGCCACGACGATCCGTATCACGATTTCAAGCAGCGCGATTTGTTCAGCGTGGCGGCGATGTTGCGCCGCGGGCCGCAGGAAGTGCCGAAAACCAGCACGGTCCCCGGCGACGAGGACTCGCTCAAGTCGCTGATCGTCGAGGTCACGCTCAAGCCGGGCGAAGAAATCGCCCCCCAGTGGCCGTTCGGTCATTTGGGCCGCGACGAATTTCCCGCGGGCGTGCTTCGCGCGGCGGGCGACGATCGCGAACGGCTGGCCGCGCTAGTCACTTCCCCGCTGAACGAGCGGTTCGCGCAGGTGATCGTCAATCGGCTCTGGCGCCGCTATTTGGGCCGCGGCCTGGTCGAGCCGGTCGATGATTGGGAAGACGCCTCGCCTTCGCATCCCGAGTTGCTGGATTACCTGGCGCGCGAGTTGGTCGGCCACGACTACGATTTGAAGCACATCGCCCGGCTGATTCTCAACTCGCGGGCCTATCAGCGCGTGCCGCTCGACCGCGGGCCGGCCGCCGAGGGGCCGGATTGGTTCGCCGCGCCCGTCGCGCGGCGGATGTCGGCCGAGCAGATCGTCGACTCGTTGTTTTTGGCGGCCGGCAAGCCGCTCCGCGCCGGGCCGATGAACATCGACATCGACGGCGCGCGGCCTTCCAGCAGCTCGCTCAACTTGGGCCAGGCGACGCGCGCCTGGCACTTCACGTCGCTGTCGAACGAGCGCGACCGGCCGAGCCTGGCGTTGCCTGAAGCGCAGCCGTTCGTGACGTTGATGGAGGCTTTTGGTTGGCGCGGCTCGCGGCAAGATCCCGTTTCGGTGCGCAGCGACGAGCCGGCCGTTTTGCAGCCGGCGATCATGGCCAATGGCGCGCTTGCCGGCCGCATCACGCGGTTGTCGGACGACGGCGCGTTCACGGCGCTGGCGCTCGAAGAACGGTCGCTCGAAGGGCTGGTCGAACAAGTCTATCTGCGATTGCTGTCTCGGCCGCCCGCCGCGGGCGAACGGGCCGCGTGGATCGCCTTGCTGGACGAGGGCCACGCCGAGCGTCGCGTCGAGGCGCCGGTCGTCGAGCGAGAACCGGTGCGGCAATTGGTCTCGTGGTCGAACCACCTGGCGCCCGAGGCGAACGTGTTCAAGGCCGATTTGGAAAAGCGCGTGCGGCAAGGCGACCCGCCCACGCGGCGCTTGCAGGCCGACTGGCGCGAACGGATGGAAGACATGATCTGGGCGTTGATCAATTCTCCGGAGTTCGTCTGCCTGCCGTAACGGAGGTCCGTTGATGTTCGAAAAGCCCGCCAACCGCCGCGATTTTCTCATGGGCGCCGGCCAAGCCGGCCTGTCGCTGGCCGCCGCCGGCGCGGCGCTGCGAGCATCGCGCGTCGTGGCCGAAGGGCCGTCGCGCGAAATGCCGCGCGGCGCCGCCGAACATTGCATCCTGATCTGGCTGGGCGGCGGCGCCTGCCATATCGATACCTGGGATCCGAAACGCAAGGGCGATCCGAAGACCAAGCAGCCCGGCTCGTATTACGACGCCATCGACACGGCGCTCGAAGGAGTGCAAGTCTGCCAGCATCTACCCAAGTGCGCGGCGATCCTCGACCGCTTCAACCTGGTCCGCAGCGTGCATCACGAGGTCATCGACGAACATGCCGCCGCCACCAACCGCATGCACACCGGTCGGCCGACCAATTCGACGGTGGTCTACCCGTCGATCGGTTCGATCGTGGCGCACCAGCGCGGGCCGGCGAACCCGCGCGCCCCGGCCTATGTGCTGATCGGTTATCCAAACGTGACTCGCGGGCCGGGCTTTTTGGGCGCCAAGCACGGCTATGTTTATCTCACCGATACGGAGTCGGGGCCGGCCGGCTTCGCGCGCCCAGGCAACGTCTCGGCCGAACGACAGGGCCGGCGCGAACGACTGCTGGCCCCGCTCCGCGCCGAATATCTGGCCCGCTCCGCCGGCGGCCGTTTCGCCAGCGATTACGACGCCACGATCAGCGAGGCCCTGCGGCTTTCCGGGCCGCAGTTTCTCGACGTATTTCAACTCGATCGCGAACCCGCCGAGTTGCGGGCCGCCTACGGGGGCGAGTTCGGCCAGCGATGCCTGCTCTCGCGGCGATTGTTGCAGGCCGGGGTGCGGTTCATCGAAGTCTCGCACAATCTCAATTTCATCAATGGCACCGGCTGGGACACGCACAACGAGGGCATTTTCAACCAACACCTGCTGATTCGCGAGCTCGATGAGGCCTTGTCGGCGTTGGTGCTCGATCTCGAACGGCAAAAGCTGCTCGACAAGACCTTGGTCGTCGTGGCCAGCGAATTCGGCCGCCCTGCCGGCTTCGACGGCGGCGGCGGCCGCGGGCACTATGCCAAGGCGTTCACGGTGGCCTTGGCCGGCGGCCGATTGAAAAACGGCAAAACGATCGGCGTCACCGACGAGTTGGGCATGGCGATCGTCGAGCGGCCCGTCTCGGTCCCCGACTTGCACGCCACGATCCACTGCGCTTTGGGCATTGATCCGTCCGAAGAGTTGTACACGCCCGACGACCGCCCCGTGCCGATTACCGACGGCGGCCAGCCGCTACGAGAGCTGTTCGCCTAGCGGATTTCCTTCGCTTGCGGCGGTCATGCATCACCAATGACTCATAGCATCCGCTTCGCCAGCCAGCCCCGCGGCAAATCGGAGACGAGCAGAGTTTCGCTCCGTCCAAAACTTTTCAAAATCGCCTCTGCGGCGAGATAGCCGCTACGGACGGCGCCTTCCATCGTGGCGGGCCAGCCGGTGCGGGTCCAATCGCCGGCCAAGGCGAGATTGGCGATCGGCGTTTGTTGAGAGGGGCGCAAGCGCTCGATGCCGGGCCGAAGGGAAAATACGGCCGCCTGCTCGGTGACGATGCGCGCTTGAAGCAAGCTCGCGGCCTGGGCGGCAGGCCAGATCGAACCCAACTCGGCGACGATCTCCGCGAGCACGTCGTCGCGGTCGCGGCCGGCGAGATTGCGCGAAGCGCTGATCACGACTTGATAGTAATGTCCGCCGGGCGGGCCGCCTTCACCTGTTGGCCGCCGGCCCCGATTGAAGATCCATTGGCTCAACTTGCCGACCAGCACGGCATGGGGCAGGGACGTGATCTCGCGGTCGAACCACAAGTGGATGCCGGTGATCGGCGCGGCTTCGATCTGCTCGACGCCGGCCAGTTCCGGCAAGGCCGACAAGATCGGCTCGCTGAATACTTCGCGCACCCGGCGCCAAGGCACGGCGACGACTACGGCATCAAACGGGCGATGCGAGCCGTCGGCTAATACAACGCCGCAGGCGCGCGAGGCATCGCCTTCGACTTGTTCTACGGCAACGCCCAGCGAGACTTTCACGCCGCGGCCGGCCAGCCACGTTTCCAGCCGCCGGCCGTAAAGCTCGCCGAGCGGTATTTGAGGGACTTCGATTTCATAAGCTTCACGGGCCGACATGAAGCCGTCGATAAATACCTTGCGCGCGGCCGCCAGCGAAGCCCGCTCGACTTCTTCGCCGAGCGCGCTGACCAGCACCACGGCCCAGAAGCGTTCGATCGCCGCCGCCGATTGACCATGCTGGCGCAGCCATTGGCCGATCGTCGGCTGTCGTTCGTCGTCGGCTGCGCTGGTGCGGGCCAGCTTCCACAGCACATGAGCGACGGCCCATCGCTCGCCCAGAGTCAGATAGCCCAGCCGCATGAACGCCGGCCCCAGGTGCAGCGGCGGCGGCAGCCAGCGGCTGGCGGCGAATGCATACTGCCGGCCGTCGGGGCCAAAGAAATGCAGTTGCGCATCGCGGCGAAAGGCGTCGGCGATGCCGGTGCGGCGGCAGAAATCGGCCAGGTTCGTGCAACAGCCCATGCTGACGTGCTGGCAGTGATCGACCCATGCTCCGCTGGCCGGATCGCGAAAGCTGCCGGCCCGGCCGCCAAGTTGGCGCCGGGCCTCGAACAGTTCGATCTCGAAACCTCGCCCGCTCAGAGCGGCCGCCGCGGCCAGGCCGGCCAGGCCGCCGCCGACTACGGCGATGCGCTTCGCCGCGCCCGCCTCTCCCTTGGGGAGAGCGTCGGGGTGAGGGCCAACCAAACCCGCATTCACCCTCACCCTGCCCTTTCCCCAAGGGAGAGGGATTCGCGCCGCGACGCCGCCTCCAAGTGCGGTTGGGGCGCGCGGCCGGCCGGAGGCGCCAGCAGCCAGCGGCCGGCAATCCGCAGCTTGCGCCAGGCGCTCAACCGCACCCGATGCCGAAACACGTCGCCGTCCAGCCGCTTGATCTCGTCCAGGAGGCTGCGATAGATGCCGGTCATGGCGCCGAACACCGTTTTGCCGTCGGGCTCCAGCCAGCGTTCCAATTCGGCGGCTTCCCGATAGAGGCGCTCGGCCCGGCCGATCTCGAACCGCATCAAGTGCCTGAAGCCCTCGCTGCTCAAGCCTTGCCGCAGCTCTTCAGACGAATAGCCGAACCGCCGCAGATCCTCTTGCGGCAGATAGACGCGGTCTTCGGCGGCGTCCTCCTTCAAATCGCGCAGAATGTTCGTGAGCTGAAAGGCCAGGCCGCACTTGCGTGCCGGGGCCAACGCCGCATCGCTGGTGAAACCCCAGATGTGGATGCAGCACAAGCCCACGGCCGAGGCGACCTTGTAGCAATAATCCGTCAGCTCGTCGAACGTTTGATAGCGCACATGATCGAGATCCATCTCCACGCCGTCGATCAGGTCGTGCAGATAGGCCGGCGAGAAGCCGTAACGCTCGAGCGTGTCGACCAGCGCCGGCAGCACGAGGCCTTCCGCTTCGCCATCCAACGCGCGGTCGAGCGACCGCCGCCAATCGACCAGCGCGGTGCGGCGCTCGTCGACGGGGCGTGAATTATCGCCCAGATCGTCGGTTAATCGCGAGAAGGCGTAGAGCGCACTCATCGCCCGGCGCTTTTCGCGCGGCAACACCAGGAACGAGTAATAGAAATTGCCGGCCGTGCGCCGCGTCAATTGCCGGCAAAACGCATAGCTAGCCTGAAGAGAACCGCTCATGGCATCCTTTCCCGGCGAAGCCGCGGCAGACTGCGTAAGACGCAGCCGGCCAACAGCCGCAGTTGATCGAGCCGCGAGACCTTGGGACGACGCTTCCAGACGTCGTAGTCGATCGCGCGGATGTGCTCCAGGATCTTCAAGCCCCCATAGACGAACAACCACACGTCGCCCCGCAAGCGGCCGGGCATCTGCTCCGCCAACGGCAACCCTTCGCGCAGCCAGCGTTCGGCCCGATCGACCTCGAAGGCCAGCAAGCGGCGGAACTCCGCGTTGGCCCGGCCGGCCGCAAAATCGTTCTCGTTGTAGCCGAAATCGCGGCAATCGGCCAGCGGCAAATAAATTCTTCCGCGGCGCCAGTCGCCCGCCACGTCCTGCCAGAAATTCGCCAGTTGCAAGCCGGTGCAAACCGAGTCGGCCAGCCGGCCGCGCTGTTCGTCGTGCGAGCGGGCCAGGTACAGCACCAGCCGGCCGACCGGATTGGCCGAGTTGCGGCAGTAGCCCAGCAGGTCGTCGAAGGTTTCGTAGCGCGTCACGCGCTGGTCCTGGCGAAACGCTTCGAGCAAAGCCAAGAAGGGCGCCGGAGGAATTTCGAACTCGCAGATCGTTTCCTGCAATGCGACGAACACGGGATGACGCGTCTTGCCGGCATAGCAGTCGTGCAATTGCTCTTCCCACCAGTCGAGCAGTTCCAGGCTCCGCCGCGGATCGCCGGTTTCGTCGGCCAGGTCGTCGGCCCAGCGGCAATAGGCGTAGACGTGATAGAAGTGCGGACGCAGCGCCCGCGGCAGCAGCCAACTGGCGACGGCAAAGTTTTCGTAGTGCGTCGTGGCCAGCCGGCGGCAATAGGCGCGGCTCTCGTCCGCTGTCAGCGCTCGGACGCCGGTTGCGGATGGGCCGCCCGGCAGGGCCAAACAGGGCCAAATCAGCGGCGAATGTCGCTTTTCGCTCCGCGAAAAGACGTCTTTTC
>DATNEC010000166.1:0-6249 GCA_035606815.1 Pirellulales bacterium | reverse complement strand
CGTCGGCGGGCCGCTTAAGCCCTAGAGTCATTGAACGGAAGACCAGACATGACGAAGCCCTGGATCGAAGGACGATTCGAAGAGAACGTAATTACGACGACCATCGAGCAGGCCATCAACTGGGCCCGGAAGTCGAGCATTTGGCCGATGACGTTCGGCTTGGCGTGCTGCGCCATCGAGATGATGGCCGCGGGAGCCAGCCGTTACGACATGGACCGCTTCGGCGCGGGTGCCTTCCGCGCGACGCCGCGACAAGCCGATTTGATGATTGTCGCTGGCACCGTGACTTACAAAATGGCCAGCCGCGTTCGCCGTCTTTACAACATGATGCCCGATCCGAAATTCGTGATCGCGATGGGCGCCTGCACGGTCGGCGGCGGTCCCTACTTCAAATGGGGCTATCACGTCTGCAAAGGCGTCGATCTCGTCGTACCGGTCGATGTTTACGTGCCCGGTTGCCCGCCGCGTCCCGAAGCCTTGCTCGAAGGCCTGATGCGGATTCAAGACAAGATCAAAGGCCACAAGATCGCCAAGCAGGCGACCGACGCCGGTTTCGTGCAAATGGAAGACGAACTCCCCGTGCCGCACCACTCCGGTTACGTTGACGTCGAAGAGCTTCAACCGGTTTTCGACCACCAGAAAATCACTGGCTAGAGCAACCCCAACCACCAATCTCCAAACCACCCGTTCCTCGATGACAGATACGCTGAAGATTCACGAACTACACGTCGCCGTCGAAGGCAAGCCGATCCTGAAAGGGGTCAATCTTGAGATTCGCCGCGGCGAGACGCACGCCTTGATGGGCCCCAATGGCTCGGGCAAAAGCACGCTGGGCTTCGCCATCATGGGCCATCCGGGCTACGAAGTGACCGGCGGCACGATGGAACTCAACGGCGCCAACGTGTTGGAGATGGAGCCGAACGAGCGGGCCAGGGCCGGCATCTTTTTGGCCTTTCAGCGGCCGATGGCGATTCCGGGCGTGAAGATGGCCGATTTCCTGCGGCACGCCACGACGAACGTTCGCCGGCCCGATCGCAAAGAAGGCGAAGAGTTGATTCCGATGCGCGAGTTCCGCAAGGAACTGAAAGCGAAGATGGAACAACTCCGCATGGATACCGAGTTCGCCCGGCGGTACGTGAATGACGGCTTCTCGGGCGGCGAAATGAAGCGGGCTGAAATCTTGCAGATGGCCATGCTGCGGCCCAAGTTCGCCATTCTCGACGAGACCGACAGCGGCCTGGACGTCGACGCCGTCCGGCTGGCGAGCCAGAGCATCGCCGAGATCGGCGGCGCCGAGATGGGCATTTTGATCATCACCCACCACGACAAGCTGCTGGAACACAACACGCCCGACTATACCCACGTGATGCTCGGCGGCCGGATCGTCGAGACGGGCGGGCCGGGCCACGAGCGCAGCGGGCCGGAACTGGCCGCCGAACTGCACCAGCAGGGTTACGACCGCATTCGGGCGGCCCACCCCGACGCCGCGGCCGACGAAGAAGCCATGAAACAAAGCGATCAGGTCGAACACGCCTTTTGAGATCGATTTGACGGTCGGGCGCAGCTTTTGCGGCCGTTGTCGATTTGGCGTGAACGGAAAAAACGTAGAAACGATTCAATAGAAAAGAGCTTGACTATGGCCACCGACACCAAGAGCGAATCCTTCGAAGTCGGCTTGGGCGAAATCAATAAATACGATTTCCGCAACGACGAAAAATACATCTTCAAGAGCCGCAAGGGGCTCGACGCCGAGATCGTCCACCAGATCTCCGACATGAAGAACGAGCCCGAGTGGATGCGAGATTTCCGGCTCAAGAGCCTGGAGATTTTCAATTCCAAGCCGATGCCCAACTGGGGCGGCAAGATCGGCCTCGATTTCCAAGACATCTTTTACTACATCAAGCCCTCCGACCATCAGGGCCGTACGTGGGATGACGTCCCCGAAGACATCAAGAACACGTTCGACAAGCTCGGCATTCCCGAAGCCGAGAAGAAGTTTTTGTCGGGCGTGAAGGCCCAGTACGAGAGCGAAGTCGTCTACGGTTCGCTCCGCGAAGAGTTGTCGAACCAGGGCGTGATCTTCACCGACACCGATTCGGCGATCCGCGAATATCCCGATCTGGTGAAGAAGTATTTCGCCACCATCATTCCGCCTTCGGACAACAAGTTCGCCGCGTTGAACTCGGCCGTCTGGTCGGGCGGCTCGTTCATCTACGTGCCCAAGGGGGTGAAGGTCGAATTCCCGCTGCAGGCCTATTTCCGCATCAACGCCGAGAACATGGGCCAGTTCGAGCGGACGCTGATCATCGTTGACGAAGGCGCCCAGATTCACTACGTCGAGGGCTGCACGGCCCCGATGTACACCACCGAAAGCCTGCATTCGGCGGTGGTCGAGATCATCGTCAACAAGCACGCCCGCTGCCGCTACACGACGATCCAGAACTGGGCCAACAACATCTACAACCTGGTGACCAAGCGGGCCGTGGCCTACGAAGGCGCCGTGATGGAATGGATCGACGGCAATCTGGGCAGCCGGCTGACGATGAAGTACCCGGCCGTCTACATGATGGAGCCGGGCGCCCGCGGCGAGATTCTGTCGATCGCCTTCGCCTCGGCCGGGCAGCACCAAGACGCCGGCGCCAAGCTGGTCCATTGTGCTCCGAACACCTCGGGTCGGATCATCTCGAAGTCGATTTCGAAAAACGGCGGTCGCGCCAGCTACCGCGGCCTGGTCAAAGTCGAGCCAGGCGCCAAGAAATCGAAGTCGAACGTCGTCTGCGACGCCTTGATTCTCGACCCAAGGAGCCGTAGCGACACGTATCCCTACCTGGAAATCGACGAGCAGGACGTCACGATCGGCCACGAGGCGAGCGTCTCGCGGATCGGCGAAGAGCAGTTGTTCTATCTCACCAGCCGCGGCCTGAGCGAAGCGGAGGCCAGCACGATGATCGTCAGCGGGTTCATCGAGCCGTTGGTCAAAGAGCTGCCGATGGAATACGCCGTCGAGATGAACCGGCTGATCGAGTTGCAGATGGAAGGCTCGGTGGGGTGAGCGTAGCACAAGCGTCTCGCTTGTGTCGGAAGACGAGCATCCCGCGGACTGCCGCTTCTTTGGCAAGCAAGCGAGGACGCTTGCTCTACGCAGGCCGTCAAGAGTTGGAAGCAATCACGTTCAATAACGCTTAGCAAAAATGCCCCAGACTGCTCTCGCCGCAGGATTCACCGCCGCGGCCTTCGACGCCTTTCTCGCCGGCCGCCAAGAACCGATCTGGGTCGCCGAGTTGCGGCGCCAGGCCTGGGAAACGTTCGAGAAGCTTGCATTGCCCTCGCGGCGCGAAGAAGAGTGGATGCGGACCGACATCCGCTTGTTCCGACTCGATCGTTTCGCACTGCCCTCCAATTCGTCGCCGGGCGAACTGGCGCCGGGCGCCGCCGCCCCGCCGGCGCTCTTGACCCACCGAGTCGATCTCGCGGGGCAAGCGACGGCCCTTAACAGCCGCCCGCTCGGTTCGCGGCTCGACGACGAATTGGCGCGGCGCGGCGTGTTGTTCGGCAGCCTCGATGCTCTCGTCGCCGAACACGGCGACTTGCTGCGCCCGCACTTGTTCAAGGTCGTCAACCCGAACGTCGACAAGTTCGCCGCGCTGCACGCGGCCTGTTGGTCGGGCGGCATGCTGCTTTACGTGCCTCGCGGCGTGCGGATCGAAAAGCCGCTGCACATGCTTTCGGCCTTGGCGGGAGGGGCCGTCGATTTGGGGCACGTGCTGATCGTGCTCGAAGAAGGCGCCGAGGCGACCGTGCTGGCCGAGACGGCCGGCGACGACTCAGCCAGCTTGCATTGCGGCGCCATCGAAGTCGTGGTCGGCAAAGGCGCCAAGCTGCGCTACGTGAACCTGCAAAACTGGGGCGCCGGAACCTGGCACTTCGCCCATCAACGCGGCACGGTCGATCGCGATGGGGCCTTGCAATGGACGATCGGCGCTCTCGGCAGCCGGCTGGCGAAGGTCAACCAGCACGTGGCGCTCATCGGCGAGGGCGCCGACGTGCAAGTCAACGGCGTGATGTTCACCGAAGGCAAGCAGCACCTGTCGTATCACACGCTGCAGCACCATCGAGCGCAGCATTGCCATAGCGATCTGCTTTACAAGGGCGCCTTGCAGGACCATTCGCAACTGGTTTGGCGCGGCATGATCAAGGTCGATCCGGGGGCCCAGAAGACCAACGCCTATCAGCGCGACGACAACTTGATGCTCAGCGAGCAGGCCCGCGCCGATTCGATCCCCGGCTTGGAGATCGAGGCCGACGACGTGATCTGCACGCACGGCGCGACGGCCGGCCGCGTCGACGACAGCCAGATTTTTTACGCCCGCTGCCGCGGCCTGACCCGCAACGAGGCGGTGCGGATGATCGTCGCCGGCTTCTTTCAGCAGGTCTTCGATCGGATCACGATCGAGAGCGTCCGCGACGCGCTCGGCGAGGCGATAGGCCGGCGAATTCGAGAGTACGATTGAGATGTCCGAATTCGTCCGAGTGGCCAAATTCGACGATCTGGCCGATCCCGGCCGGGAACTGGTCGAGGTCGACGATCGCGTCGTCGTTTTGCTGCGGGTGGGGGGCGAAGTTTTCGCGCTGGACGACGTCTGCACGCACGACGGCGGCCCGCTCAGCGAAGGCGAACTGGAAGATCATACGATCGCCTGCCCGCGGCACGGCGCCAAGTTCGACATTCGCGACGGCCGGGCATTGACCATGCCGGCGACTCGCCCCACGGCCGCCCACCAAGTGAAGATCGACGCGGGCGAGGTATTCGTTAAACTCAATGAGTAACGCCCGACCCAGTCGCGGAGGAGTTTAACCACAGAGACGCAGAGGCACAGAGAGGGAGAAGGAGAATGGCGGATAATTGAAGGGAGTCATGATGTTTCCGAACATCGAGGAACGCGCCCGCGTCTCGCTGGCAGCCAATCAACACAATATTCTCCTTCCGATCTCGGCGCCTCTGTGTCTCGGTGGTTAACCCGCCTGCCGACCGTTCAACAATAATTCGGAGCCTGAACCATGCCTATTTCCGAAGATGCAGCCCGCGAGGCGCTCAAACAGGTCATCGATCCGGAGTTGTTCGTCAACATCGTCGACTTGGGCCTGATCTACCTGGTGACCGTGACCGAGACCGATGACGGCAAGTCGAACGTCGCGATCGAGATGACGATGACCAGTCCGGCCTGCCCTGCCGGGCCGCAACTGCTGCAGAACTCGAAGGACGTGCTCGGTCGCCTGGAGGGCGTCGGCCAGGTGGAAGTCAAGCTCGTGATGACGCCGCCTTGGACGCCCGATCGCATGACGGAAGACGCCCGCGATCAGTTGGGAATCTTTTAAGTTCTTCCAAGATCGCATTTTTCCCGCAATCGCATGGCTCGAATAACATGGCATCCTCTTCCCGGCCGCTGGTGGGCATCATCATGGGCAGCAAATCGGACTGGGAGACGATGCGCCATGCCGACGAAATGCTCGATCGATTCGACGTGCCGCACGAATGCCGAGTCGTCTCGGCCCATCGCACTCCCCAGTGGTTGGCCGAATACGCCCAAACGGCCGAAGAACGCGGCTTGCAGGCGATCATCGCCGGCGCCGGCGGCGCGGCGCATTTGCCGGGCATGACCGCCGCCCAAACCTTGTTGCCCGTGCTCGGCGTGCCTGTGCAGAGCCAAGCCTTGCAGGGACTCGACTCGCTGTTGTCGATCGTGCAGATGCCGGGCGGCGTGCCCGTGGCCGCGCTCGCCATCGGCAAGGCGGGCGCCATCAACGCCGCGCTCTTGGCCGTCAGCATCTTGGCGAACAACCGTCCCGAATTGCGCGAGAAGCTGCGGAAGTTCCGGCAACAGCAGACAGACGGCGTGCTGGGAGACAGCCTGCCGTGAGCCGCACGATTCCGCCGGGCGCCACGGTCGGCGTATTGGGAAGCGGTCAACTGGGCCGCATGTTCGCCATTGCGGCGCGGCGGATGGGTTATCGCGTCCACACCCTTTCGCCGGCCGACGACACGCCGACCGGCCAGGTGGCCGACGTTGAGATCAACGCGGCCTACGAAGATCTCGACGCGATTCGCGGCTTCGCACGCAACGTCGACGTTGTGACATTCGAGTTCGAGAACGTGCCGGCGGCGACGGCTGCGGCGGCGGCCGAGTTCGCGCCGGTGCGGCCCGACGGCGCCGTACTGCACACCACGCAACACCGGCTGCGCGAAAAGAC
>DATNEC010000141.1:0-4123 GCA_035606815.1 Pirellulales bacterium | reverse complement strand
ATCGTCGTCGCGCCGTCTGGCTGCGCGGCGAGCGTCTTCCGCAACAGGTCCACCGCCTCCGGCGCGTCGCGGCCGCTTTGGATACGGCGAGGATAACGCGGCGCCCGGTTGTCGCGCAGCTCGCAGACTTGCCGCACGTAGCGCCCGTCTTCCGGGGTTTTGCCGCCGCGCACGACCCCGATCGGAATTTCGCCGCGGCCGTAAAACTCGTTCACCAAGGCGACGAACGGCGCGGCGAACTCGTTGTCTTTATTGATGGTTACGGCCAGCAGCTTGCATTCGCCCCGGCTCTGCAAGGCGTGGATCACCCCCAGGGCCAAGGCATCGTCGATATCGTTGCCCATGTCGGTTTCGAAGATCAGCGGCGCCGGGCGCGGCGGCTCCGCGGCGAGAGACGAAGCGCTGGCCATGACGAGGACCATCAAGAAACTGGGGCGACGCGGCATCATCTGGCAATTCTCCAACAAATACGCAACGATCATTTACCGGCTAGGCGCCGCCTTGCAAGAACCGCTCGATTTTGCCCTGCAATCGCTGTCGCGACCGCGGACGGATCTGGCACTCCCAGAGCACTAAAACTTCCCAGCCAAGCGCCCGCAATTGGCGCCGGCTACGGCGGTCGCGGCGCTGGTTGGCGGCGAACTTGGCCTGCCAGTATTCTACCCTGCTGGCGGGCGTCGATCGCCCCGCTTCGCAGCGGTGCCGGTGCCAGAAACAGCCATGGACGAAAATCACTTTCTTCAATCGCGGAAAGACCAGGTCCGGCGCGCCGGGCAACTTTCGTACGTGCAGCCGGTAGCGAAACCCCAGCGCATGCACCAGTCGGCGGACCGCCACTTCGGGCTTGGTGTCAGCGCCGCGCACCGCCCGCATCACGGCGCTGCGCTGCTCGCTGGTGAAGACGTCGGTCATCCTAAACTCTTCAGGCTCGGCAGAAGGTAATGCTCGGCGATCCATTCTACCGCCGGCACGCACACGGCGTCGCCAAAGCCGAACAGCGCCTGATTCAAGCCGACGTTGATCTTGAACGAATCGGGCGCGCCCTGCAACCGGGCGCATTCGCGCGCGGTGAGCAGCCGCACCTGGCGGCGACCGCCGCCGGCCTGGAATAGAATCTGGCGCCCGCTGCCGCCGCGAGGCGTGCGTAGGCAACCGGCGATGCCATCGGTGCGCAGTTCGGCCATCGAGCGGCCGTTTCTCACGCGGCGGAACGCCGTGGCGAACCGCGGAGACCGGCCCTCGATCATTTCCTTGGCGACGGCCGCGTGGCGATCGCTAAGCTGGCCCATGAAGTAGTCGGCCCGTTCACGGCTCCACCACGCCGGATGCTTCGCCGGAAGGCGTTCCAAGATCGCTTCCAGCCGGCACTCGCGCATCGGCGGCGGCGGCAACGGCGCGAGGTTCCAGCGAATCCGCGGGTGGGCCTCGATGAAGTCCGTCAATCTCGTCGGTCGTAGCGGCGAGATCGGCACGTCCAATGCCGGCCCTCCCGGTTCGCCTTGCTTGGCCACGACGAACATTCGCAAGCGGCTTTGCGGCACGAAGTGCGCCGCATCGAGCAAGAACGCGTCGCAGGCATAGCCCAGGCCGGTGAGCGCCATGAGCGCCGCCTCGAAATCTTTGCCGCCATGCGAATTCAGAAAGCCCGGCACGTTCTCGAGCATGACCAGCGGCGGCCGGCGCTCGTGCAGGCATTCGAGAATGCGAACGAGGCCCCAAAAGGCGCTCGATTGTCCGCCCGCCAGCCCCGCCCTGGCGCCGGCCAGCGAAAGATCGTTGCAAGGAAACGAGGCCGTGAACAACTCGCAATCGGGAATTGCCGCGGCATCGAGTTGGTGGATATCGCCGAGATGAAAGTCGCCGGCGCCGAAGTTATCGCGGTAGATTTCCAGCTTGTCCGGGTCAATGTCGTTGGCGAAGGCCACGCGGAAACCTTGACGCTCCAGCGCGAGACGGACTAGCCCGATGCCGGCGAAGAATTCGGCCACCCTCGGCCGCGGCTCGTGCTCGAAACAGTCTGCGACGATCGGCGGCGGTTGCGGCTTCGAGCCGCCAGCGGCACGGCCTAACCGCGGGTTTCGAAGGGCGATGTTGTCAACCATGACGATGGGGAGTTTGCCGAACTTCCTTGGGAGCAGAGTGGCGATAGAATCATAGTGTTGCAGGGCGGCGGACGACAAGCGGGGGAAGATAACGCACGCGGTGACAGTTGCCCGGCAGGACTCGCCATGATAATTGGTCGGCATGTCTGCATTGAGACCGACTATTTCAGCCTGGCCGTCGAAGAAGGCGGCTTTCGGCCCGGCCACGAACTCGCGTGTTGGATTGCCGGCGAACTTCGCTCGCGCGGCGAGGAGCCGGGCGATGTAATGGCGGAAGATTGGAAATCGCCTTGGCTCGCTCGGGCGAGTGGAAACAAGCCGAAGAACAAGCGGCCCGGCTCGGCGCCGCTCAGCAGTCCACGGCCGAGGACATCCAGCGGTTGAAAAGCCCCGAGGGGCGCAAACCCCGCAAGTAGCGGCGCCGCAAGCGGGCGGCTTGGCCGCGTCGGCCAGGGCGCTATAATCGGTACGGGCTTGGCTGCCGTGCGGGGCGGCCGGCGTCGTTTCCGTCTCTCAACCGCTTCTCTCAAACACGGGCTGCTTCCTCGATATGGCGATCACTGTCAAACCGACCAACCTGCGCGAGCTGCGAGAAAGCGGCTGGGTCTCGAAAACCGTCAAACGCGAAATCTACGACAACTTTCTGCGGATGCTGGCCGGCGACGAGGAATTGTTTCCCGGCATCATCGGCTACGAAGACACGGTCGTGCCCGAGATCAATCTTGCCTTGATCGCCCAGCACGACATGCTGTTTTTGGGCGAGAAGGGCCAGGCCAAGAGCCGGCTGATGCGGCTCTTGTCGCGGTTTCTGGACGACGAAATTCCTTATATCGATATTGCCGAGGCCCCGGTCCACGACGACCCTTTCCGGCCGATCAGCAGCGTCTGCCGCCGCTTCGTCGCCGCCACGCCCGAGGAGCAAGTGCCGATCGCCTGGTGGCCGCACGACGAGCGATACGCCGAGCGGCTGGCGCCGGGCACCAAGTTCGCCGACATCATTGGCGAGATCGACCCCTCGAAGCTGGCCGGCGGCACCAGCATGTCGGCCGAAGAGGCCCTGCACTTCGGATTGATTCCGCGGATGCACCGCGGCATCTTCGCCATGAACGAACTGCCCGAGTTGGACGAGTTGGTGCAAGTGGGGCTATTCAACATTCTCGAAGAGCGCGACGTGCAGATTCGCGGCTACCCGATCAAGTTCGACATTGACGTGTTGATTCTGTTCTCGGCCAATCCGGCGACCTACAACCGCAGCGGCAAGGTGATTCCGCAGTTGAAGGACCGCATCGGCTCGGTGATCCACACGCACTATCCGCGCGAGCGCGATCAGGGCATCGCCATCATGGAACAAGAGGCGGGGATCGACCTGGGCGGCGACTTTCCGGTGATCGTGCCCTATTTCATGCGGCAGATCATCGAGGAGTTGAGCATCGCCGCGCGGCGCTCGAAATTCATCGATCACCAGTCGGGGGTCAGTGCGCGGTTCAGCATCGCCAACTATCGCACGATGGTCGCCAGCGCCCGACAGCGCGGCGCCCGGCTCGGCGAGCGGCCCGCCGTGCCGCGGATTAGCGACCTGGGACATCTTTACTCGTCGTCGCTGGGCAAGCTGGAGCTCGACATGATGGGCAGCCACCAGATGTCGGAGCGGCAGGTGCTCGATTCGATTCTGGCCGAGGCAATCAAGAACGTGTTCGACGAATACGTTGACAAGCACGGCCTGGAGGAGATCGGCCAGATCTTTCGCCAAGGCGTGAAGATCGAAGTCGGCGACATGCTACCTTCGAGCGCCTACGCCGAGCGGCTCAACCGCGTGCCGCCGGCCTGGGAGAAGGCGTTCGAAGTGAACGCTTCGAGCGACCCGGCGGTGCGGGCATCCTGCGTCGAGTTCGTGCTTGCCGGGCTGTACGCCACCGACCGTATTTCGCGTGCCCAGCATCACGGGCGGATCGTCTATGAGACGTAGTTTCAACCCATGTGAATTTGGCGGCGGCGAGACGGAAGCGATAGAATTTGCGCGC
>DATNEC010000138.1:0-2324 GCA_035606815.1 Pirellulales bacterium | reverse complement strand
CCGTTCGTCGTGCCGCCCGCCGCGTCAGTGAATGTGCCGGGCTACGCCGAGCCGAATCGCTTGCACCCGGCGAGCCAGTCGCTGCAGCGGTTCAAGCTTTCGGGGCCGTCGAATCACGTGACGGCGGCGTGCGGCCTGGGCGCGTATCGCGACGAGCTGCTGGGCGGCGAATACTCGAACAACCTGTTCACCTGCGAGCCGGTGAATCTGGTCGTGCATCGGCTGCTGTTGGCGCCCGAGGGCGTAACGTTCAAGGGGCGCCTCGCCGCGGACGAAACCGAGTCGGAGTTTCTGGCCTCGACCGACAACTGGTTCCGCCCGGTGCAAGCCCGCACCGGCCCGGACGGCGCGCTGTACGTCGTCGATATGTACCGCTACGTGATCGAGCATCCGCGTTGGATTCCGCCCGAGACGCTGGCCACGCTCGACGTGCGGGCCGGGCACTCGCTGGGCCGCATCTATCGCGTCTATCCCAAGTCGCGGCCGCCGCGTCCGATCGCGCGGCTCGATCGGCTCGACGCCGCCGGGCTGGTCGCCGCGCTCGACACGCCCAATGGTCCGCAACGCGACCTGGCCCAGCAGATGCTCGTTTGGAACAAGGATAAGCATGGCGAGGGAGCGCGGCAGCCGTTGATGAAGTTGGTTCGATCGGCTGAGCGGCCGCAGACGCGGCTGCAAGCGCTCTCGACGCTTGAAGGGCTGGGGCTGTTGGATGTTGAAACCTTGCTCGTCGGTTTGGCTGACGCGCACGCGGGCGTGCGCCGCCAGGCGATTCGCATGGCCGAGCCGCGGCTCGATAAATCGCCCGACGTGCTGGCCGCGGTATTAAAACTCGCCGACGATGGCGATTCGCAAGTGCAATTGCAACTGGCTTACTCGCTGGGCGAAGCGAACGCGCCGCCAGCGGCCCGAGTGTTGGCCCGCTTGCTGGTCGAACACCAGGACGATCCGTACTTATATGCCGCCGCGATCAGCTCGGTCGGCCGGGCGAACATCGCCGCGGTAGCCGCCGCGGCGGTTGAGACTTTGGATCAGAACGAAACGGCCGCGAAGGTCGTCGATTCGCTGTTGCGGCTGGCCGCGGCGCTCGACGAGCGCGAGGCGGTCGGTGGGCTACTCAAGTGCGTGGCGGCGCCGCACGATGGCCAGTTCGCCGCCTGGCAGTTTAGCGCCATCGCTGGCCTGCTCGACGCGCTTGATCGCCGCAAGGCGAAGCATGCCGACCTTCTGTCGCCAGCCGAGCAAAAAGCGATCGCCGAAGTTCTGCGTCAGGCTCGCGAGACGTTCGCAAAGGAACAGATCGACGAGCATCCCGACGAGTTCACGCGGCTGGCGGCGGTGAAGCTGTTGGGCCGCGATCGCGAGCAGCGGGCCGAGGATATCGAATTGCTCGCCACGCAACTTGTGCCGCGCAACTCCGCCGAACTGCAAGCCGCCGCGGCGGCGGCGCTCGGCCGGATTGATGATTCGCAGGCGCTGGAGGCGCTGCTCGATCGCTGGAATTCCTACTCGCCCGGTTTGCGCTCAAGCGTGCTCGATCTGGCGCTCGCCCGGCCGGCCTGGCACGAGCAGCTCTTCGAGCGGCTCGCCGACCAGAGGATTCCGCCGGGCAGCATCAACGCTTCGCGCCGGCAGGCACTGCTCGAACATTCGCGCGAAGCGGTGCGTAAGGCGGCGGCCAGAATCTTCACCGGCCCGACCGATTCCGACCGCAAGCGCGTGGTCCGCGAATATCTCGCCGCCGTCTCGCGCGAGGGCGACCGCGCGCGCGGCAAGGCGGCGTTCGCCAAGCGCTGCGCCGCGTGCCACCAGCTCGAAGGAGTCGGTCACGTCGTCGGGCCCGATCTGGCGGCGGTCACGAACAAGTCGCCCGAGTTTCTGCTGACGTCGATCTTCGATCCGAACCAGGTGGTCGATGGCCGCTATCAGCAATATCGGGCGATCGGCGACGACGGTCGCAGCTATCTCGGCCTGCTGGCCGCCGAGACCGCGGTCAGCATCACGCTCAAGGAGCAGGAAGGCAAACAGCACCTGCTGTTGCGAAACGAGTTGGAAGAACTGGCCGCCACCGGCAAGTCGCTGATGCCCGAGGGCTTGGAAAAAGACGTCACGCCGGCCGAAATGAGCGACCTCTTGGCTTACCTACAGCCGGGGCCGACGTACAAGCAATTCGCCGGCAACGCGCCGCAAACCGTCAAGCCCGGCATCGACGGGGCGATCGAACTGTTGGCGACGAACGGCGAGATTTATGGCGACGAGATCATCTTCGAGCCGGAGTTCAAGAATCTCGGCTACTGGCACGGGGCGAACGATTACGCCGCGTG
>DATNEC010000131.1:0-4529 GCA_035606815.1 Pirellulales bacterium | reverse complement strand
GGCCAATCGCTCAACGTCATTCGCGCCTCCGCGCCTCCGTGCAAGCGGCGCCATAGGCTTGAAAACCGCCAATCTTCCGCGCGGCGAACGAGACCGGCGCGCAGCGCATTGCGCTCGACGTAGCGGGCGACTTGATAAAAGTGCTCGTCGTCGTCGATCGGGAACGACTTGCATCTGCCTTGATAGAGGTGGCCGTCATGGGTATCGGCCGTGAATCGGTCGCTAGTGCTTGTAGATCTTGTGCTGCGGGCGGCCCGAGAGAATCTGCTCCTTGCCCCAGGTCGTCACGTCTTTGAAGGCCTGGCTGTGGATGAAGTCGAGAAAGGCCTGTTCCTCGGACCATTCGCTCGTGATCAGGTAAGAGGCGTCGTCGCTCACGTCTTTCCAAAGCGTCGACGTGCTGTGCCCCTTGGCCGCCTTCAAGGCGTCGATCACCGCCGCGAACTTCTCTTCGAAGTCCTTTTGCTTACCCTGAATCACGTGGTAGTTCATGCCGACGGTAATCATCCGCGAGTAGCTCCTGAGGGCGTGTTTCGATGGTCAATGCGGCGAGGATCCGCCGGTAGTCTAGCAGAATAACAACCTCTCCGAGAACTCCCTCTCCCTCTGGAAGAGGGCTGGGGAGAGGGCGTGTTGATGAGGCGATTCTCCCTCACCCTGACCCTCTCCCAAAGGGAGAGGGGATTTTTCCTCCCTCACCCTGACCCTCTCCCAAAGGGAGAGGGGATTTAAGGCCAAGCGACGGAGATTAGCGCTCTTGGCCCTTGTATGCATCCAACAGCCGCCCCGGCGAGCCCATGATGTTGTACCCGCCGTCGATGTGCAGCAACTCGCCGGTGATCCCGTCCGACATGTCGGAAAGCAAAAAGCCGGCGGTGCGGCCGACTTCGGCGTGGGTCACGTTGCGGCCCAGCGGCGCCATCTTTTCGTACAGCGGCAGCATGTCGTCGACGCCCGCCGCGCGGCCGGCGAGCGTTCGCACCGGCCCGGCGCTGACGGCGTTGACCCGAATGCCGCGCGGGCCGAGATCGAACGCCAGGTATTTGACGATCGAATCGAGCGCCGCCTTGCAGACGCCCATCACATTGTAGCCCGGCACGGCCTTCTCGCCGCCGAAGTAGGTCATCGTGATGATGCTCGCCTTGGGGGCCATGATGTCCTTCGCCGCATTGCTAACGGCGATCAGGCTATAGGCGCTGATTTCCATCGCCAGCTTGAAACCTTCGCGGCTCGTCTGGACGGTGTCGACTTTCAGGTCGTCCAGGGCGGCATAGGCGATCGAATGGACCAGGAAGTCGATCTTGCCGAACGTCTCGGCCGCCTTGGCCATCACGGCGGCGATATCGGCGTCTTTCGTGACGTCGAGCGGCAGCAGAAACTTGGCCCGCTCGGCCTTGTCGGTCAACTGCGAAACTCGCCGCCGGTTGCGCTGCCGCTCGTCGTCGGGTCGGTCGGGCAGGTGCGTGAAGCCGCACTCGGCGCCCTCGGCCATGACGAATTCGGCGATCGCCCAGGCGATCGAATTATCGTTCGCCACCCCGAGAATCAGCCCTTTTTTGCCGTCGAACAAACCCATGAGCGTCTCCTTGGTTTCGAAGCACGCAACATAGCTTCTGCGGGCCGATTGCTCAACTTGTTATTTGGCGCCGGGCTGCCTATGCTTTTTTTAGGAGTTAGGAGTTAGGAGTTAGGAGTTAGGAGGTGGGCAGTGGAGATCGCAAGCTGGAGCTTGGAACTTAAAATCTGGAACTTGGAACCCGGAACCTGAAACCTGAAATCCGGAACTTCACACTTGGACCCCCCGCTTCCTTGCTGGCCGGCTAACGATGCGGAGTTGGCCCGCATGGCGTCGCAGATTCTCTGGACGGCCGGCCAGTCGAGCGAGCCGGCGGCCTTCTTGAACCAAGTTCTGCCTTGGGTGCTGGCCGCCGCCAACGCCGATTTTGCGGCGGTCGTCAGCGCCTCGCACGGCGCCTGGACCGAGGTTGCAGCGGCCGGACCGCATCAGGCGCCGCCGGCCGTCCTGCTTGCCGAAGCGCTCGACCGCGAACGGTTGGTACGCGCCGATCGCTGGCTGGCGGCGCCGCTGGAAGCCAAGGCCGCCTCAGCCGAATTGCTCCTGCTGCATCTTCCGCAAATGGCTCGCGGCATGAATGCAGGCAATGTAGGACGGACTTCCAGTCCGTCGAGCATGGAAGGAACTTCCAGTGCGTCGTTTGACGGACCGGAGGCCCGTCCTACGGGCGACCAGATCGCCGCCTCGTTGGCCGCGGTTTGCGGGCAAGGCCTGGCGACGGTCCGCGAGCGCGACCGGCAGCGCCGCCGCATCGAACGCTTGGAGGCGATTCTCGACATCGCCGGCCGCTGGAACCAGAACCAGCAAACCGAGTCGCTGCTCGTCGAAATGGCCGAGGCGGCCGCCCGGCTGCTGCACGCGGACCGGGCCAGTATTTTTCTTTGGGACCGCCACAGCCATACCCTCGTCGGCCGGCCGGCGCTGGGCGTCGGCAAAGAGGAGTTGCGCATTCCCGACAATTCGGGGATCGTCGGCCGGGTGATGCAAACGGGCCTGCCGCACCGCGTCGATCTGGCCGACGACCACGAGCAAATCAATCGCCAGGTCGACGCCCAGCTTCATTACCGGACGCGGACTTTGCTGTGCGTGCCGTTGCGCTCGCGGCGCGGCGAGTTGTTCGGCGTCTTCGAAACGATCAACAAGCGCGACGGCAATTTTTCCGAGGAAGACGAGGCCACGCTCGTCGAGTTCGCGGCCCAGGCGGCGATTGCGCTGGAGAACGCCCAAGAGCGCCAGGCCCTGCTCCAGTCGCGGCGGCTGATCGCCGAGCAAGCATCTCAGGGCGTTCGGCTGATCGGCGAGAACCCGGCGATCGAGGCGCTGCGAGCGACCATCGGCCGCGTGGCAAAGACCGATTTGGCGGTGCTCATCTTGGGCGAAAACGGGACGGGCAAGGAAGTCGTCAGCCAATCCATCCACTATCAGAGCGCTCGTCGCGACCAGCCGTTCATCGCCGTCAATTGCGCCGCCATCTCCGAGACCCTGCTGGAAAGCGAGCTCTTCGGGCACGAGAAAGGGGCCTTCACCGACGCGCATGAAACGCGGGCCGGCAAATTCGAATTGGCGTCGGGCGGCACGCTGTTTCTCGACGAGATCGGCGATCTCAGCCCATCGGGCCAAGCGAAGCTGCTGCGCGTGCTCGAGGAAAAAATCGTGGTCCGCGTCGGCGGCTCGAAACCGATCCACACCGACGCTCGGGTGATCGCCGCCACGAACCAGGACTTGGCCGAGATGGCCTCCCAAAAGAAGTTCCGCCAGGATCTGTACTTTCGGTTGAATGTCGTCGCATTGCAAATTCCCCCGCTGCGCGAGCGGCGGGAAGATATTTTGGTTTTGGCGGAACATTTTCTCGGCGATTTCTGTCACAAGGCGCGCCGCAAGCCGATCGAGCTTTCCGCCGGCGCTCGACGCAAGCTCGAGGCCCATGCCTGGCCGGGCAATGTCCGCGAATTGCGCAACCTGATGGAGCGCCTGGCCTATCTCGCGCCGGCCGACACGATCGAGGCCGACGACCCGGCCTTCATCCTCGCGCCGTCGGGCGCCGGGCCGGCGGCGGTCGCTCGCGGCGACTTGTCGTTGAACGAAGCGACGTCCAGTTTCCAAAGCGCCTACATCGAACAAGCGATCGCATCCGCGGGCGGCAACATGAACGAAGCCGCGCGACGGCTGGGCGTTCATCGCTCGAACCTCTACCGGAAAATGCGCCTCTTGGGGATGCAGTCGGCCGACTGAGGCGAATCGCAGAGAGGCGAATTGCGGAATTGCCCCTTGAGCGATGCGGCGATCTCGGTACGATTAGGGTTGCAGAACGCCCCGGTTGGCGGCCACCATACGGCTGCTTGCCGGCGCGTGAGTTTCGCCGCCTCCTTAGCTCAATCGGCAGAGCATCTGACTCTTAATCAGAGGGTTGAAGGTTCAAGTCCTTCAGGGGGCACTTTGAAAGCCGTGACTGCACAAGCAGTTACGGCTTTCGGTGTTTTCGGCCGGAGGCCAATTTTTGCCCACTGTTACCTAAAGTGTTACCTAAATCGGGCTAGCGCGGCTGACTGTAGGCCAACCACAGGGCATCCGTCGTCTTCTCGGCATTTTGGCCCACGTAGAACTTCATCGTCGTCTCGATCGACTTGTGCCGCATCAGCTCCTTGAGCACCTGCGGCATCACTCGCCGAGACCAGCGCTCGCCGAACGACCGCCGCAGATCATGCGCGCTGGCGAACTTCACCTTGCCGCTCGTGGCGTTCGTGTTGACCTTCACCTTGGCGGCCTTGCCAATCCGAGAAATGATGCGCGAAACCCATTCCACCGAAGGGCGGGCGTCGTGGATCCGAAGGCTCGACAGTCGGAAGACTCTGCCGCGCCGCCGTTCGGCTGGCACGGCCAGCAAGAACTCGGCAAACTCGGGGCTGATCGGCAGCAGCCGGTCCTCATTGCCTTTCTCCAGCTCGGCTGGGAT
>DATNEC010000091.1:0-2246 GCA_035606815.1 Pirellulales bacterium | reverse complement strand
TGTCGGCTGGCGGAGAACGCGGCATTCGCACTACGGGCTGGTATCTGCGATTGCCCGCCGATCGCGACGACGCGGCGGGGCCGGCGCGCGGCCAACTCTATGCGAAGCCGGACGATCGCTGGGAAGTGAACGACGTCGCCGATCGCTGCGCGGAGACGGCCGAAGCCCTCGAGCGGGCGCTCGCGGCGTTCGAGGCCGCGGCGGAAGCCGACGCCCTCGATCAGCTCGCCCCGCTAGACGAGTCGCTCGTCGAGGAATTCCGCTGACGGAGTGGTAATTCCCATCCTGCACCATCTCCCCATCCCATCCGCATCTCCCCATCCCCCTTCAAAACGCCTGAATCTCCTCAAAAAATCTCCGAGTGCAGGGCAGGCTGACATAGTTTCTGCCGACCGCGCCGACTATAATCCCGCTCCCATTTTCGGGCGCCTTTCTCTCTGCCTTTCAACCACTTAAGACAAGGGCATCGATGTTCGGACACGGAGGTCCGAGATCATCGCACGTGCCGGGATCTCGCTGGAGGCGAGTCGCGGCGTGTTGGGTCGTCGGCATGTTGCTGTCGCCCGCGGCCGCGCTCTGCGCTGACGAAGCCGATGTCGAGCCTCCGACGCTGCGGCTGCGAATCGAGTGGGGACGCGGCGAGATCCGCGCCTGGCAAGGCGGCATCTCGGTGAGCGAAGGCGAGGTTTCGGCGCCGCGGCCGCTGGGCATCGAGGCCGACGAAGCGGGTTCGATGTGGATCGACGAGGGCCGTTTGAACGTCCGTGAACGCGGACGCCGGTTGTATGACGGCCTCGACCTGGATGTCAACGCGCCGCCGAGCGCAAGCCTGATCGTGCAACTCGGGCCGCAAGACGGGCCGGCCGGCGAACCGATCGAGATTCCGCTGGCCCGCCTGATCAACGAACCGTACAACGGCGAGCTCGACGATCAACGCAATCGCCTGTTGGTGCGGCGCGCTCCCGGCGACCGCCTGCGGGTTTCGCTGCCCAACGGCGATCGTCTGGTGTTTGGGTGCGGCGAACCATTCGAGTTGCGGGTGCAGCCTTGGCGCGTCGACGCGCCGCGCGACAGCAAGCTGCGGCTGACTACGCGCTTGCTCGATCCGAAAGATGGAAGCACGATCTGGTCGCAAGAGGACGAGCGCGTCGTCGATGAGTCGGGCATCGCCGAACCGATCGCCCTGACGGCGCCTTTGCCCGACGTCGAGGGCGTATACGAACTGGCGATCGAAGCCAGCCGCCGCGGCCTGCCGAACCGTCTGGGCGGCTGGAAGCACGTGGTCGCCGAGCGCAAAGTTCAACTGCTGGCGTTGTCGGTCAATCCGCACATGCCCGAAGCCGGCTCGACGCCGCCGAACGACGTGGTGCTGGAAATCGATCCGGCGAACCCCGCCTGGTGGAAGCGATTGCCGGCGATTCCGGGATTGCCCAAAGGCTCGCTGGGCAGCGGCGACGCGGCCTTGTGGCAACACCCGCACAAATTGGGCGCCTTCATTCGGCTCGGTCCCGGCGGGCGCGAGCCGGACATCGCTTGGGAGGCTTATCCGCTGCCGATCCAGCGGCCGGGCCAACCGCACGTCATCGAGATCGAATTTCCGGCCGACGTTCCGCAGAGCTTGGGCATCAGCGTGGTCGAGCCGAATTCGGCCGGGGCCGTTTGGCCCATCGGCCTCGATTCGGGCGTCTATGTGTCAAGCGAATCCGCCGACCGCGCGCCGCTAATCGCAAGCCATCAATTGATTTGCTGGCCGCGCACCAAGGCGCCGCTGTTGCTCTTGACCAATCGCCGCGACGGGTCGCATGCCGTGTTCGGCAAGATTCGCGTGCGAGGGCCGAAGATCACCGCCACGGCCACGGTGGCCAAGCTCGCCCGAGACGCGGACGAAACCCGCAGCCATTTGCCGCGTCGTTTTGCCCAAGGCGACGGCTCGCCGCGCCGGCTGCTGGCCGGATACTACGACCGCCCGTTGTTTCCCGAGAATTTCTCGGCCGGCGACGCTTTCGACAGTTGGAGCAATCGCAGTCTCGACGACTGGCACACGTTCTACGAAGGCGGCACGAGGCTGGCCGATTACCTGAACTACGTCGGTCACAACGGGCTGATGCTCTCGGTGCTGGCCGACGGCAGCGCGATCTATCCCAGCCAACTCGTCGACTCCACTCCGCGGTACGATACCGGCGCATTCTTCGCCAGCGGGCAAGACCCGGTTCGCAAGGACGTGCTCGAACTGCTGTTCCGCGTTT
>DATNEC010000036.1:0-2365 GCA_035606815.1 Pirellulales bacterium | reverse complement strand
CGGACTCGCGTTGGTCATTGTCGGCCGGCGACGTCTGATGAGGGTCTTTCAGCTTCCCGGACTCATCATCATACCGCTCGTGTTTTTCTATCCCGCCGTGAGCGATTTGTCCTACTTGAAGGCGGGCGCCTTCGTTGCAGGTTTTTTGACAGTGGCGCAGTTCAGCTTCTGGGGGAACTATTTGCCCCGCGTGTATCCCGTCCACCTGCGAGGGACGGGTGAAGGATTCGCCGCGAACATCGGGGGCCGATTGATCGGCACTTCGGCGGCTTGGGTCACGACGACCTTGGCCCTTTCCATGCCCGGCTCGACTCCGCCAACACGGCTCGCGTATGCGGCGGGGACGGTGGCGCTCGCGACTTATCTCATCGGCAGCATCGCCTGCTTCTGGCTGCCGGAGCCGCAACAGGAAGAACTGCCCGACTGAGTTTCTCGGGGCTGCGCCGAGCGGCCCCGCTTCGCTTTTTCACGTCCGCCGGAGACCAAGATGGCAACGACCCGAGAACAATCGCCTTACAAGTCTCCCGCGCCTTCTATTCCCGACGAGCCGAGCGGCATCACGCGCGGCCAATGGATGGCGTTGGCGGCGGCGCTCTTGGGTTGGATGTTCGACGGCCTGGAGATCGGCCTGTTTCCCTTGGCCGCCCGGCCCTGCTTGCAGGACTTGCTCGGCGGCGACGCCGACGTCGGGCTATGGTTCGGCGTGATCACCGCCGGATTTCTCGTGGGCGCCGCGACCGGCGGCGTATTGTTCGGCTGGCTCGGCGACCGGCTGGGCCGCGTCCGGGCAATGATGCTCAGCGTCTGCACCTACGCCATCTTCAGCGGGTTGTGCGGGTTCGCGGCCACGGCGGGGCAAGTCGCTGCGTGCCGCTTCGTCGCTTCGCTGGGCATGGGCGGCGAATGGTCTTTGGGCGTGGCGCTGGTCATGGAAGTCTGGCCCAATCGCTCGCGCGGCTTTCTGGCCGGGCTGATCGGCGCCGCGGCTAACGTCGGCTTTTTGTTGATCGCCGTGGTGGGTCTGGGGCTGACCACATTCATCGATTCGGCCCAGAGTTTGATCGAATCCACCGGCATGCCGCAAGGCTGGGTCGATGCGCTGTTCGCCCATTCCGCGTGGCGGTTGCTGATGATGCTGGGCGCGACGCCCGCCGTGTTGACCGTGCTGATCCGGCTGTTTGTTCCCGAGTCGGAGAAGTGGCAAAAGGAGCACGCCGCCGGAGGCACCTCGCACTGGGCGGCGCGCGACCTGTTGGGCGTCGTGTTCGGCGCCTTGGGACCATGCGCGATCATCTACGTTTGGGCCGACGAGGAGGCGTCGATGCCTCTGCGGTTGGGCGTTACGGCCATCGGCCTGATCGCGGCCACGGTCGGCTACACGTATCCGGTGATCCGCTATTTGCAGCGGGCGGCGCTGGCTGGCCGCGAATCGAGCCGCGATTGGCGCCAACCGCTCGGGCGCATGCTGTTGGGCGCCTGCCTGGGGGGCGTCGCGCTGTTGGGCACCTGGGGCTCGCTGCAATGGGCCACGCCGTGGGCCGACGAGTTGGCTGACGGCATGCCGCAGGCGAAGGCCTACACGCAAATCTCCTCGGCCATTGGCGCCATCATCGGCACGATCCTCGCCGCCCTGATGGGCGATTGGTTCGGACGGCGCGTGACGTACTTCATGCTGTGCGTGGCGTCGCTGGCTTCGGCGGCCGTGCTGTTTCAGTTGAACACCGCCTACAACGCGATGTTCCTGGCCTCGGTGTTCGTGGCGGGCATGTGTACGGCGTCGTTCTACGGTTGGCTGCCCTTGTATTTGCCCGAGTTGTTCCGCACCAGCGTGCGCGCGACGGGGCAAGGCTTCAGTTACAATTTCGGCCGCATCCTGGCCGCCGTAGGTTCGCTGCAAACCGGTTATCTGATGTCCAATTACTTCGGCAACAGCTTTCCGAAGGCGTGCAGCGTGACCAGCCTGATCTACGTCGTCGGCATGGTCGTGATCTGGTTCGCCCCCGAGACGCGCGGCAAGCCGTTGCCCGATTGAATTTGCCGTCTGCCTTCTACAGCCGGCGTGCCGCCGCGGCCTGCCTGGCCGGCGCCGCGTGCGGTCCGGCGCCGGGACGTTCGCCGGCGTCGATGCGGCGTTGGATTGCTCGGCGATGCGGCGAGGCCGGCCGCTCTTCGTCTTCGGTTTCGTCTTTTCGGTTCCGCGAGATCCACGTCAACAGCGCCGGCAGCATGATCATCGACGTGAACATGCAGCAGCAGACGCCGAGCGTCAACACGCGGCCCAGGCTTTGCAAGCCACGGTGGCTGGCGATCATCAGCGAGCCGAAGCCCACGACGGTCGTCAGGCCGTCGACCATCACCGCAATGG
>DATNEC010000028.1:0-2341 GCA_035606815.1 Pirellulales bacterium | reverse complement strand
TGACAAAGGTCGCCCATAACGAGACCAACCCGCACAACGCCCGGCGGCTGGTGCAATATCACGATCGCGAAGCCGTTGTCGTCAACCCGCCGGCCTTGCCGCTGAGCGAGGCCGAAATGGACCGCGTCTACGGCTTGCCCTACACGCGGCGGCCGCATCCCAGCTATGGCGACCAGCCGATTCCGGCCTTCGAGGTGGTCAAAGATTCGGTGCAGATCATGCGCGGCTGCTTCGGCGGCTGCACGTTCTGCTCGATCACGGCCCACGAAGGCCGCATCATCCAAAGCCGCAGCCAAGAATCGGTGCTGGCCGAGATCCGCCAGATGACGGCCGATCCGAAATTCAGCGGCGTGGTAAGCGACATCGGCGGGCCGACGGCCAACATGTACCAGATGCGCTGCTCGCGGCCCGAGGTCGAAGCCCGCTGCCGGCGGTTGAGCTGCGTGCATCCGACGATCTGCAAGCTGCTGGGCACGGACCACGGCCCGCTGATCGAGCTGATGCGGCAAACGCGCGAGGAGCCGGGGGTCAAGCAAGTGTTCGTGGCCTCGGGCATTCGCATGGACCTGGCCCGCCGCAGTCCGGAGTACATGCAGGAATTGGCCGCGCACCACGTCGGCGGGCATTTGAAGGTGGCGCCCGAGCACGTCGATCCCGGCGTGCTGGCCTTGATGAAGAAGCCGGCCAACGACGATTTCCTCGGCTTCGACAAGGCGTTCAAAAAAGCCTCGAAGGCGGCCGGCAAGAAGCAATATCTTGTTCCCTACTTCATCGCCAGCCATCCGGGCAGCGATCTCGACGCGATGATCGAACTGGCATTGTTTCTGAAGCGAAACCACTATCAGCCCGACCAGGTGCAGGATTTCATCCCCAGCCCGTTCGACCTGGCGGCCTGCATGTATCACACCGGCATCGACCCGCTGACGAACAAGCCGGTCTACATCGCCAAGCACCTTCGCGACCGCAAGCTGCAGCGCGCCTTGCTGCAATTCTTCAAGCCCGAGAATTATTTCGAAGTCCGCCGGGCCTTGGAGCAAGCCGGGCGGCAGGATCTGATCGGCGGCGGCTGCGACTGCCTGATCGCCGACCGGCCCCCCAAGGCGGCGCTCGACAAGCGGCGCAAGGCGGCCAACAAGCAAATCAGCGAGCAGCGCGAAGGCGACCACATCCGCTCGAAAGCGGGCGTCGGCTATCGGCCGCACCGCAAAGGTTCGCAGCGGCGCTCGAGGAAGTAGCCCGGCTCGCCGCGGTCGGATCTTGTCGAAATGTTCACGCCCGACCGGTATCAATTGCTCGACTTCGGCGACGGCCGCAAGCTCGAACGTTTTGGCGACGTCGTGCTCGACCGACTTTGTCCTGCGGCGGAAGGCGCTCCGCGGTGCGAACCGGCGAGTTGGGCGAAAGCCGCCGCTCGCTACGAACGGACCACGGCCGACCGCGGAATTTGGCAGTCTTCGCAAATCGTTCCAGCGGCCCTGTGGACGATCTCGCACGGTCCGCTGCGGCTCGAACTCAAGCTGACCGAGTTCGGCCATCTCGGCGTGTTCCCCGAGCAGGCGGCGAATTGGGATTGGATCGCCGAGCAGGTGCATCGGGCGCCGCGGCCGCTCAAGATCTTGAACCTCTTCGCCTATACCGGCGGCAGTACGCTGACCGCGGCGGCGGCAGGCGCCGAGGTGGTGCATGTCGATGCCGCGCGCAACACGGTGAACTGGGCCCGACGGAACGCCGAGCTTTCAGGGCTTGCTCTCTCGCCGATCCGCTGGATCGCGGAAGACGCGGCGCTATTCGTTCGCCGCGAGCTGAAGCGGGGCAATCGCTATCAGGCGGTGATTCTCGATCCCCCCAGCTACGGCCACGGTCCCAAGGGTGAAGTTTGGAAGCTGGCCGAGGACTTGCCGGAATTGCTCTCGCTCTGCGCCGAACTGACCGCGGCCGACCGCCGCTTCGTCTTGCTGAGCTGCCATTCGCCCGGTTTCGGGCCAGATGAATTAGAGCGATTGATGGCCCAGGCGTTCGGCGAAAACAACATCGAAACGGGCGAGATGTTCGTTCGCACGACGTCCGGCCGCCGATTGCCGTGCGGGGCCGTGGCCCGCTTGGGCCGATAGTGCGGATTCTTTACTGGCCCACGCTCATCGCGAAACGTGATTTTTGATGTTGCGCTCATTCTTTCGCCCCTGGCGGGGCTTCGCGAGGTTCCCTTTGAACGGATTCCAGGGGCTTGCGCCCCTGGCTACAATCTTTCGCCGCTATGCGGCTCTGTTTGGTAAGTCCCGCTCGCCAGCGACAAGGGCAGTCCCGTAGGGACGACGGAATGTTGCCAGGGGCGCAAGCCCCT
>DATNEC010000014.1:0-26670 GCA_035606815.1 Pirellulales bacterium | reverse complement strand
TTCAATTTGGATGAAGGGTGGCTGGGGCAAAGCGCAGCGTGCCCCAGAAGAAACTCATTCTGGGGCTTCGCCTTCGGCTCAGCCCCAGGCACCCAACCAAGCACAAAGTGCTTCGTCATGTTGGAAAACTGATCGGCCGTGCCGGATCACCCGGGCGCCTCGCCTTCGAACGGCAAATCCCCTAAAACGAGAACATGTCCAACCGCTCTCGCCAAACCGTCTTGCCCGGCATGGAAGCCGACGATAGTCCGCCGCCGGCAGCGAATCCGCACGCCGCTGCAAAGGACGAGGAACAACCGGCCAAGCCCGGCCACCAAGCCGTCGCCCAGCCGGCCGCCCAACCGCTCAGCCTGGCGGGCGAGACGGCCTATGTCATCGACGCCAACTCGCTGATCTTTCAGGTGTTTCATGCAATCCCCGAAATGACCAGCCCCAAGGGCGAGCCGGTGAATGCGGTGTTCGGCTTCGTGCGCGATCTGCTGTACCTGATGAACGACAAGAAGCCGGACTTTTTGTTCTGCGCCTTCGACATGAGCGGCCCGACGTTTCGGCACGAGTTGTACGCCGACTACAAGGTCCACCGCGCCGAGATGCCGGGCGAACTGGTCCCGCAGTTTCCGGCCATCCGGCGGGCGGTCGAAGCGCTCGGAATTCCGCTCTTGGAACTGCCCTCGTTCGAGGCCGACGACATTCTGGCCACCGTCGCGCGAATGACCGACGAACTGGGCGGCGAGTGTTTTCTGGTGACGGCCGATAAAGATTGCCGGCAACTGATCACCGATCGCGTCAAAATTTACAATGTCCGCAAAAATCAGATTTACGACGCCGCCGCCTTGGCCGCCGATTGGGGAGTGCGGCCCGATCAGGTCGTCGATTTTCAATCGCTGGTGGGCGATCCGGTCGACCATGTGCCCGGCGTGCCGCTGATCGGTCCCAAGATCGCCCGCGAGCTGCTGCAAAAATACGAAACGCTCGAAGCGCTGCTCGACCACGCGCACGAGGTCGCCGGCGCCAAGCGCAAGCAGAACTTGATGGAGGGCCGCGAACAAGCCCTGCTTAGCCGGCAATTGGTGCGGCTCGACGCGCATGCGCCGATCTCCATCGACTGGAACCAAGGCCGCGTCGGCGGATTCGACGTGGCGCGCGTGAAGCAGCTCTTCGCCGAATTCGGTTTCCACCGCTTCGCCGAACAACTGCCGCAACTGGATATCGCCCAGTCTCCCGCGGCGTGGAACGCCGACTATCGGGCCATCGATACGCCCCAGGCTTTTCAAGACTTTCTGCTCGAACTCAAGCGGCAGCCACGGTTTTCCTTCGACACCGAAACCACCGATATTTCGCCGACGCGGGCGGAGATTGTCGGCTATTCGTTCGCCTGGAAGCCTGGCGAGGCCTATTATCTGCCGGTGCGCGCTCCCCAGGGCGAGAACCGGCTCGATGCGGCCCAGACGCTCGCCGCGCTCCGCGGCGTGCTGGAAGATCCGCAAATCGGCAAGATCGGACAGAACCTCAAGTACGATGTGCTCGTGCTTCGCGCCGCCGGGGTCGAACTGCAGGGCGCGCAATTCGACACGATGGTGGCCAGCTACCTGCTCGACGCCGGCGAACGAAACCATAATCTCGACGAGCTGGCCGAGCGCTACCTGAACCATGCCAACATCAAGATCAGCGAATTGATCGGCTCGGGCAAGCAGCAAAAGCGGATGGATGAAGTGCCCGTCGCGACGATTACGGCCTATGCCGCCGAAGACGCCGATGTGCCGTTGCGGCTGGCGCCTATTCTGGCCGAAAAACTCAGCGCGAACGGGCTGACCGAACTGTTCGAAACGCTCGAATTGCCGCTGATTGAAGTGCTCGTCGAACTGGAACACAACGGCATTCGCGTCGATGTCGAGCGATTGGGCCAACTCAGCCGCCAATACGGCGAGCGCTTGAGCGTGCTGGAGGCCGAGGTCTACGAGTTGGCGGGCCGCGAGTTCAACATCGCCTCGCCCAAGCAATTGCAACAGGTGCTGTTCGAGGAGCAAAAGCTGCCGGTGTTGTCGAAGACCAAAACCGGCCCCAGCACCGACGCCGACGTGTTGGAAGAACTGTCGCGACTTCACCCGCTGCCGGCCAAAATCATCGAGTTCCGGCAGTTCGCCAAGCTGAAGAACACCTATGTCGATGCGTTGCCGCAGCTCGTCAATCCTCGGACGGGCCGGGTCCACGCTTCGTTCAATCAGTCGGTGGCCGCCACCGGCCGGCTCAGCTCCAGCGATCCGAACCTGCAAAACATTCCGATCCGCACGGAAAGCGGGCGCGAAATCCGTTCGGCGTTCTTGCCCGGCCATGCAGGCTGGCAATTGCTGGCGGCCGATTATTCGCAGATCGAGCTCCGCGTGCTGGCGCACTTTTCGGGCGACAAAACGCTGTGCGCGGCGTTCGCGGCCGACGAAGACATCCATGCGTTGGTGGCCAGCCAAGTCTATGGCGTGTCGCAGTCCGAAGTTACCAGCGCCATGCGGCGCGCGGCCAAGGCGGTGAATTTCGGCGTGATCTATGGCCAAAGCCCGTTCGGATTGGCCAAGGCGCTGAATATCTCGCAAGAGGAAGCGGCGCGGTTCATCAAGGAATATTTCGATCGGTACCCGGGCGTCGAGGAATTCCTGACGAAAATACTGGCGGATTGCCGGGAAAATGGGTATGTTAGTACCGTCCTGGGGCGTCGAAGGTCCATCCGCGGCATTCGACCGGACAGCATCGGTTCCAAAGGCGGCCATCAGCGCAACCTACCCGAGCGGACGGCCATCAACACGGTGATTCAGGGTTCGGCGGCGGACCTGATCAAACAGGCGATGATCGCCATCCACCGGCGGCTGCGTCGCGAGTCGCTGGCCGCGAAGATGCTATTGCAGATTCATGACGAATTGATTTTCGAAGTCCCGCCCGATGAACTCGACGCCGTCGCCAAGCTGGTGGCTGAAGAGATGGCCGCGGCGCAGCGGCTGGCCGTGCCCTTGAAGGTCGATGTGAAAATCGGCCACAACTGGGCCGAGGTCGAACCCTGGGGGGGCTGACCGCGTAAATCGTCGGATAGCGTATGCAGATCGTCGGACTGTTAGGCGGCGTGGCCAGCGGAAAAAGCCTAGTCGCCCGGCAGTTGTGCGAGTTGGGTGCCGGTTTGCTCGACGGCGACCGGGCCGGACACGAAGTGTTGCGGTTGCCGGAGATCGAGCGAAAGGTCCGCGAGCGGTGGGGCGAGGCGGTGCTTGACCCCGAGGGCCGAGTCAACCGGAAAGCGTTGGGCCGAATCGTCTTTGCTCCGCCGCCGGAAGGCCCACGGGAACTGGAATACCTCGAACGGCTGACCCATCCAGAGATCGGCATGTTCTTGCGCCGCCAAGCCGAGTCGCTGGCCGCTGAAGGGCGAGCGGTGGCGGTGCTCGACGCGCCGGTGATGCTGAAGGCAGGCTGGAACGAGTTTTGCAATCGAATCGTGTTCGTGGACGCGCCTCGCGAAATCCGCTCGGCGCGAGCGAGGGAGCGAGGTTGGAATCAGGAGGATTTTGCCGCCCGCGAGGCGGCGCAGGAGCCCTTGGAAGTCAAGCAGGCCCACGCCGACACGGTCATCGACAACTCCGGCCCTCCAGCGGCCACCCGGGCGCAAGTCGAGCTTTTTTGGCGCCACCTCGTCGGCTGAAGCCCCCGATGCTTCACATTTCTCGCCAATAGATAGTTCTTTTCCGCGTTCAATTCGGGTAACGTATAGGAATCACCCAGCCTACCGCTGACGCCTTCCGTGCGTCGGCTTAGCATCCCCAGCGGGAGTCTCATGTTATGGCAGACGCCAAGGGCGCAAGGCCCCATAAGAGCAAACGCTCTGAAGATCCGTTTCGGTCCGATGGCAATTTCAAACGTCCGGGAGAGGGCGAGCCGGCCTTGGACGTCGAGGGCGAGCCGCTTTCGCTCGCCGAGGAGTTGGCCGAAGAGGCGGACCACGAGCACGACGAAGTCCATGAGCATTACGAACAGATCAAGCAGGGCGACATCCACATCGCCGAACTGCAACGAATGAGCATGCCTCAATTGATCGAGCAGGCCCGTTCGGAGAACCTGACCGACTACATGGGGATCAAGAAGCAAGACTTGATCTTCAAGATCCTCAAGGAGCGCGTCAAACTCAACGGGTTGATGTTCGGCGAAGGCACGCTGGAGGTCTTGCCCGACGGCTTCGGCTTTTTGCGCAGCCCCGACTACCACTATCTCTCTTGCCCGGATGATATTTACGTTTCGCCCAGCCAGATTCGCCGCTTCGGGCTGCGGACCGGGGCGACCGTGTCGGGGCAGATTCGCCCGCCGAAGGAGAACGAACGCTATTTCGCCCTGCTGCGGGTCGAGGCGATCAATTATCAGGATCCCAATGCGCTCTCCGAGAAGGTCTTTTTCGACGACCTGACGCCGCTGCACCCCGACAGTCGCGTGATGCTGGAAGCGGCGCCCGAGGAGGTCAGCATGCGAGTGGTCGATCTGATCGTGCCGATCGGCTTCGGCCAGCGCGGGTTGATCGTCAGCCCGCCGCGCGCGGGCAAAACGATCCTGCTGCAAAAGATGGCCAAGAGCGTGCTCACGAACCACCCCGAGGTGTACGTGATCATGCTCCTGATCGACGAACGGCCCGAAGAAGTGACCGACATGGAGCGGCAAGTCAAGGGGCCGAATTGCGAGGTGATCAGCTCCACGTTCGACGAGCCTTCGGCCCGGCACATCCAGGTCTCGGAAATGGTCATCGAAAAGGCCAAGCGGATGGTCGAGTACGGCCATGACGTGGTGATTTTCCTCGATTCGATCACGCGGCTGGCGCGGGCCTGGAATTCCGAGGTGCCGCACTCGGGCAAGATTCTCTCGGGCGGCGTCGACGCCAATGCGTTGCAGCGTCCCAAGCGCTTCTTCGGCTCGGCCCGCAAGGTTGAAGAAGGAGGCTCGCTGACGATCATCGCCACCGCCCTGGTCGAAACCGGCAGCAAGATGGACGAGGTGATCTTCGAGGAGTTCAAAGGCACCGGCAACCTGGAGGTCGTGCTCGATCGCAAGCTGGTCGACAAGCGGATCTGGCCGGCGATCGACATCAACCGTAGCGGCACGCGCCGCGAAGAAATGCTGCTCGACCCGGAGGAATACCGCCGGATTTGCATTCTGCGCCGCGTGCTCAACGACATGAGTCCCGCCGACGCCATGGAGTTGCTCGTCACCCGGCTGGGCAAGACCAAGAGCAACGCCGAATTTTTGATGAGCATGAAATCGTAGTAGCTTGCCATGCCGAACGTCTTCGAGGGCCAATTGATTCCGAGCGAGGGTCGCTTCGCGATCGTCGTGGCCCGCTATAATGAGTCGATCACGTCGCGATTGCTCGACGGGGCCGTGGCGACGTTGACTTCGCACGGCGTCGGCGACGATGCGATCGACGTGGCCTGGACGCCGGGGGCCTTCGAGATCCCGCTGGTGGCGGCCAGGCAAGCGGCCAGCGGGCGCTATTTGGCGGTGTTGTGCTTGGGCGCAGTGATTCGAGGGGAAACGACGCACGACCAGCACATTAACCGCGCAGTGAGCAACGAATTGGCGCGGACCGGCGTCGAGACGGGCGTTCCGGTCTTGTTCGGCGTGTTGACCTGCGATACTCTCGAACAAGCGATCCATCGTGCCGGCGGCAACGTAGGCAATAAAGGAAGCGAATGCGCCGAGGCCGCGTTGCGAATGGTCCATCTTTTGGAGCAGATGTTCGGCGGCCCGTTCTAGGGGACCGATTCGAGCCGGCCCCGATTCGAGGCGGCAGTGCTTTGGCCGGATGAACCAAGAATAAATAGCCATGTCGCGACGAAGTCGAGCACGAGAAGTCGCCCTGCAAGTTCTCTTTCAGGATGACCTGAATCCAGGGCTGAATCCGGCCCAGGCCGACGAATTCTTGCGCGCCCGCTTGAAAGCCGAAGAACTGATTGCGTTTTCGCAATCCCTGGTGGCCGGCGTGCGGCGCAATCGGGCCGAACTCGACGAACTGCTGGCGAAGACCGCCGACAACTGGAGCATCGAGCGGATGGCCGCCACCGACCGCAACGTACTGCGTTTGGGGGCCTTCGAGATTCTTTACGCCGACACGCCCGACCGCGTGGCGATCAACGAAGCCGTGGAACTGGCCAAGCGTTACGGCTCCGCCCATTCGGCGCAGTTCGTCAACGGCATTCTCGATCGCTTCCTGGCGAAGCATCGCGACGCGAAGTGAGGCGCATGGGACTTTTCGATAAACTCAAGGCCGGCCTGCAAAAAACCACCCGGCTGCTGAACACCGACATTCGCGATTTGTTCAAAAGCGAAGGCCGGCTGGTCGACGACGATTTTCTCGACGAGCTGATGGCGGCGCTGATCAAGACCGACATGGGCATGCAGGCGGCGCAGCAAATCATCGAGCGCGTGCGCGGCGATTTTCGCGGACGCGTCGTGCATCTCAGCGACGTCTTGGCGGCCGTCAAGCAACAGCTCAAGACGCTGCTAGCGCAGCCGGAAGAGCCGATCCGCCTCGCCGCGGAGGGCCCGACGGTGATCATGGTGGCAGGGGTCAATGGGGCCGGCAAGACGACGTCGATCGCCAAGCTGGCCCAGATGTTTCGCTCGCAAGGCAAACAAGTCGTGCTCGGCGCCGCCGACACGTTCCGCGCCGCCGCGGTCGAACAGCTCACGATTTGGGCCGCACGGCTGGGCGCCGAAATCGTCAAAGGCGAACCGGGCGGCGATCCGGCCAGCGTCGCCCACCGCGCGGTCGCGCGGGCCTTGGAACTCGACGCCGAGGTCTGCATCATCGACACGGCCGGCCGCTTGCAGACGCAGCAGAACCTGATGCAAGAGCTGAGCAAAATCCATCGCGTGATCGGCAAGCAGATTCCGGCGGCGCCGCACGAGGTGTTGCTCGTGCTCGACGCCACCACCGGCCAGAACGGCATTAGCCAGGCCAGGCACTTTACCGAGGCGGTGAAATGCTCGGGGCTGGTGCTGGCCAAAATCGACGGCACCGCCAAAGGCGGCGTGGTGGTCGCCATTCGGCAGCACGTCGGGTTGCCGGTCAAGTATCTGGGCCTGGGCGAGAAAGCCGAAGACTGGGCCTTGTTCGAGCCCGATTCGTTTGTCGAAGCGATGTTCGACGATTTGACGCCGACAACCGCTTGAAGCGAAAAACGCCCCGGAGCGACGGTTTCCTCACGGGCAGCCCAATGGGGGGTTGATGTTCGCGCAGGTCCGCCGAAAGCGAACCATCAGCCTTAGTTGATCGGTTCGCCCCTCTGTCGAAAACACGGGCACTCCTCGGCGCCAGCCAAGTGGCTGCAAACTCCTCGCGGCGGACTCATTAGCACTTGCTAGAATGCTCTCTTGGGCTTAGCTTGTGCGGCTATGTTACACCAATTCGGCAGGGTGAGCCGGCAACTGCAAAGCGTGAGTTTGCGCGACCGGCACAGTCTTGGCGAGCCGCGAAATCGGGCCTTTTTGCCGCGTCTTTCGGGCCGGCAGTCTGCCATGCAGTTGCGCGGACGGCGCGTCGCCCGAGGGCTGAAGACTACGGCCAGGGGGCGCGATGCAGGCATGGCGCGTCTGGAGGCGGTGCTCTTGTTGGCGAGCGAGCCGCTGAGCAGCCGAAGAATAGGTCAATTTGCCAGCTTGGCGGACGGCACCGAAGCGCGTACATTGATTCGCCGGTTGAACCGGCTCTACGATTCCCAGGGCAGCGCTTTCCGCGTCGAGGAAGTCGCCGGCGGGTTTCAACTGTTGACTCGTCCCAAGTTCGGCGGTTGGCTGCGGCGGTTGCACCCGGCATCGGTGGAAACCCGCTTGTCGGGACCGGCCCTGGAAACTTTGGCCGTGGTAGCCTATCGTCAACCCGTAGTGCGGGCCGAAATTGAATCCATTCGGGGCGTGCAATGCGGCGAGATGCTGCGGCAGTTGATGGAGCGTGATTTAGTGCGGATCAGCGGTCGAGCCGACGAATTGGGCCGGCCATTTTTATACGGGACCACCAAAAGGTTTTTGCAAATCTTCGGTCTGCGAAGCTTGGACGAATTGCCTCGGGCCCAGGCGCTGCGAAGGGCGCAGCCGCAAGACATCGAACGTCAACCACAATCCGCCGCACGGCGGGACAACGATTTAACCCCCATCAGTGATTCGAACGAGGAGTCTGAAGTGAAACTGGCAGCCACCCCGGAGTTGGCCCCCGAAGACCTCTTGAACCCCCGCACCGCTGCGGTGCTCGCCGGAGCGGCCGGGCTGTTGGCCCGCGCCGCGGACGACGATCTTGCGGACGATGACTTGGACGACGACGACGATGATGACGACTTGGATGATGATGACGATGACGATGACGACGATCTCGAAGAGGACGACGACCTCGAAGACGACGAGTGGGAAGAGGTCGACGACGACGATGAAGAGTGGGACGAAGACGATGATGAAGACGAGGACGACGACGATTGGGATGACGATGAAGACGACGACGAAGACGACGACGAAGAGGAAGAGGATTGGGTGGAGGGAGAATAACGGCGGCGGGTCGGTTTCCGCCGCTCGGCGTTTCAATCCTTCAACTGAAACAGCCGCTTGAGGGCGTCCAGCAGCCCATGCGGAATGCCATGCTTCGATTCGTCGCGCAGAGATTCCAGCGGCGGGTGCAGAAGCTTGTTGATCAGCCGATCGAACGACTGGCGAATCTCCTGCCGGTCGCGGTCCGAGAGGCCCGGCAAGCGACCGAATAGCCTGCCAAGCTCGTCGTCTTTGGGCTGCTGCCAGCCTTGGCGCAGCCGTTTGATGATCGGGCCGGTGGCATAGTGATTCAGTTCGCCCATGAAGCGGGCCGTTTCATCTTCGATGATTTTCAGCCCCTTCGGGAGCTCTCGATCGCGCTCCTGCCGATTTCTCTCGCAGGCCGCTTGGAGATCGTCGATGGAGTACAGGTAAACCCCCAGGCAATCGCCGATCGCGGGATCGAAATCTCGCGGGATCGCCAGGTCGAGCACGAACCAATCTCGCTGGTAGCGGGCCGGTTCGATGCGACGGTAGTCGGCCAGCGTGACGATCGGTTCGCTGGCGCCGGTCGTGCCGATCACCAGGTCGGCCGCCGCGAGCGCCTCGCCGAGCCGCTCCCAGGGCAGGGCCTGGCCGCTCCACCGCTCGGCCAGACTGCGGGCCCGTTCGAAGTTGCGATTGACCACCGTGACGTCGCGCGCGCCCTCGTCCTGCAAATAGCGCAAGGTTTCCTCGCCCATCTCGCCGGCGCCGATCACGAGCACGCGCTTGTCGTCGAACCGCTCGAAGATTTGCTTCGCGAAATCTGCGACCGCGACGCTGGGAATGCTGATCCGCTTTTCGTTGATCGACGTTTCGCTGGCCACGCGTTTGCCCACGCGCAAGGCGGCCTGGAAAATCTGGTTGGTCAGCGGGCCGGTCGTGCGCCGGTCGAGGGCCAGATCGTAGGCCTGCTTCACCTGGCGAACGATTTGCGGCTCGCCGAGCACCATGCTGTCGAGACTGGCGGCGACCGTGAACAGGTGCCGGACCGCGTCCTCTCCCGTGCGCTCGAAAAGTTCGTCGAAAATCTCGTAGACGTTCAGGCCGTGGAAACGGGCCAGGAATTCCGCCAGTTGTTGGTGCGTCGGTCCGCGGCTTGGGTCTTCGGCGGCCGTGTAAACTTCGACCCGATTGCACGTCGAGAGCAACACCGCTTCCGCATCGGGGAACCGCGACCGCAAATCGTCGAGCGCCGCCTCGGCCTGGGCCGGGCTGAACGCCAGACGTTCGCGAATCGCCACCGAAGAGCGCCGATGGCTGCAACCGAGCATTTGCAGCTTCATATCTGGACGGCTTTCGAATTCCGCGTTCCAAATTCCGAATCTTCCTCTCGCTCCGCACTCGGCGCTGGGCGCTGAGCGGCTTTTCCGTCGCCCGGGCCGTGTTCGCTCGACGACGAGAGCCAAATGCCCATCGCGATCGTCAGGAAGATGAAGCTCGCCACCGTCAGGTAGGCCACCTTGCGGCCTTGCCGCGCGGGGCGATAAACGACGCTGAACGCCGCCGCCGCCAAGAGCCACGCCAACAGCAAGCCGGAACTCCAGACGACCGGATCGTTCCAAGGCAAAAAGTCGCCGGCGTCTTCGCGGCGATTGACGAGATTCAACACGACGCCCGAGAGAAAACCGATCACCAGCATCAGCGCCGAGATGAAAATGGCGCGCGTATTGACGCGTTCGAGCCATTCCAGGCTGGGCAGTTGCAATCCTTGCCTGGGCCGCAGCTTGTGCTTCAACCGATAACTTTGCACCAGGTGCATCAGGCCCGCTGCGAACCCGCCCAGCACGGTGACGACGCCCAAGAGCAAAAACGCGCCGTGGATCGCGCCCCAGAATTGCGAGACCTGGGAGCGAGGGAACGGCGCCCGCCGGGCGGCGAATTCCGCGACCGCAATCAGCGCGAGCACGAGCGGCAAGATAAACAAGCCGACGGCGGTCCGCGGATAAGAAAAGGCCAAATAAACGTACATCGCGGTCAGCCCCCAAGCGGCCACGAGATACCAATCGAATTCGCTCGACAGGGGGGCCATTGAGGCCGACGCGGCCCGGTACGCCAGGAACAGCGTGTGCGCCAACAAGCCGGCGGCCGCGAAGCCCAACAAGATGGCGCCGCGGACGCGGCTTTGGAAAAACAGCCGCGAGATCTCCAGCAACAGGGCCGTCGCATAGCTGGCGGCGAAACAGAAGATGCTGATCCCGGCTATCATGGTCGGCGCTTTCAGCCCCCGGACTCCGATGGATCGCCGCCGCCATCCAGCCCATACTCCTTGAGCTTCTTGTGCAAGGTATTGCGGTTGATGCCCAAGCGGGCCGCGGCCTTGATCTGCACGCTGTCGCATGCGACCAGCACTTGGGCGATGAGCTCGCGTTCCACGCGATTCACGATTTTGTTGTAGAGATCCTCGGAGTTCGGCCCGGCCGCGTGTACGCCCTGCTGCACGAGTTCGTAAGCCAGCGTTTCGGCGTCGGCTTCCGTCAGCCGCTTGGCCGACGGGCGGCGCGGATTCAACACCGCCTCGGGCAGCAAGTCGCACGTCAGCTCGTCGCCGGGCGCCAGCACCACGGCGCGTTCGATGTAATTCTGCAGCTCGCGCACGTTGCCCGGCCAGCGGTAATCCTGCAGGGCCTCCATCGCTTTCGGCTCGATATGGACCACGTAACGATCGTTGGCCTCATTATAGATCGTGAGAAAGTGCCCGATCAGCTCGGGGATGTCTTCGCGGCGCTCGCGCAGCGGCGGCAGATGGACGGGCACCACGTTCAGCCGATAGTACAAGTCCTCGCGGAAGCGTTCGGCCTCCACCTCGTCCATCAAGTCGCGATTGCTGGCGGCGATCACGCGCGTGTCGACGCGGATCGTCTGGGTGTCGCCGACCCGCTCGAATTCGCGTTCTTGCAGCACGCGAAGCAATTTGACCTGCAGCTTCGGAGTGGTCGAATTGATTTCGTCGAGAAACACCGTCCCGGTGTGCGCCGCCTCGAAGCGCCCCGTGCGGTTTTCGATGGCGCCGGTGAACGATCCGCGGACGTGGCCGAACAATTCGCTTTCCAGCAGGCTTTCGGAGAGCGCGCCGCAGTTCACGCGCACGAAAGGGCCGCTGCCGCGCGGGCTTAGCTGGTGGATGGCCTTGGCGATTAGCTCCTTGCCCGTGCCGGTCTCGCCCAGCAACAGCACGGAGGCGTTGGAGCGCGCCACCAGGCGCGTCCGCGTGTAAACTTTCTGCATCGCCGGCCCCGCGCCGATCAGGCCGGTGATGGGCGGTCCCGAAGCATGAGGTTCGAAGGCTCGGTAAGATGGACTCATGGTGGATGGCGTCGCGGTCCTCAATCGGCCTGGTCCGCCACGGCCCGCGCCTCGACCACGTCGAGGATCGAGGCCAGCACTTTCTGCGTCGCTTGATCTTGGGTTTCGCTTTGATTGTAACGGTCGTACTGCTGTTGGATTTCCCCGGTGGTCAGCAAGGCGCCGTAGTCCGCGACGCTCGCGGCGAAGGCCTTGGCCGCCGCCTGCCGCAGTTCGAGCGGTTGCGCGGCGAAACTGGCCAGGTTGACGAGGGTCTTTTGACTGTCGGCGGTGCCCAACGTCGCCAGGATTTCGGCGGCTTGCGGCCCCAATTCCGGATCCCACGCGGCGTTGGCCAGCGAGGTCTCGATGCGCCGCAGGTTGTAAAGCCCTCGCGGGGCGGCGCTCATTTGCGCCAGCCACGCCACGGCCCGCGCCGCCTGGCCGCGCCGCTCGTCGATCGAGACCCCGGACCTTCCCAGCTTTCCGAGCAGCAAATCGATCTGAAACCGCAAGCGGTCGGGATCCTGGGTCCGGATGACGACCGCGGTCAACGGCGTGCGCTGCGCCAAGCGCTCGGCGCGATCGAGATCGTCGCTCGAAGCGACGATGCCGATGGGCAGCCGGGCCGTGCGGTTGTCTCTGCGGAACTGCTCGAGCAACTGGCCCGAAACCGGCGCCGCCAGACTAAAATCGATCAGCGCCACTTCGAAATCAGGCGATGCGATGGCTTCGGCCAAGGCCGCGCGGTCGTTCGTGGCGGCCTCGACGTCATAGCCGATCGCAGCGAGCAAACCGGCCTGAAGCTCGGCTTCCAGAGGCCGGGCGTCGGCCGCCAACGCCTTCGGGGCGCCGAAGGAACCGGCCAAATAACCCAGAGCATCCACGACGAAACTGGACCCCGGAAACGGTTTTGACGGCTTGAGGCCCAAAACGGCGTCGATCGCGGCCATCCGCAATCGCCGATCGGGATGGCGCACGGCTTGAATCAATGCGCTTGGCAGCGGCGATCGACGATACAGCAGTTCCGCTTCGCCGGCGCGGCCGAGAAGGCCCGCCGCCACGGTCGCCGCCGCCGTGTGCTCGCCGGCGACGCTCTCTTCGAGCAAAGCTTCAATCACGTTGCTTTCTTGGGCCGCCAAGATCTCGAGGGCCGTTCCCGGTCCTTCGGGCAAGGGGCCGCCGAAGCCCGCGCGATAGGATGCGGCCTCGGCCAGCGCGCCCAGGTAGAGCCTCTGCACGGCACGGCTGCGCGGCGCCAGGCGGCTGGCGTCTTGGGCCAAATCGCGGGCGATCTCCAGCGCGGCCACATGGGCCGAGACCCGTTCGCTGGTCAGTTCGGACGTCTGCGAGTTCCAACGCCAAGAGGCGACTTGGCCTTCCAGGTCGCCATCCAGCTTCCGCCGACCGTCGTAATACGAGCGGGCGAATCGTTCGAGCGTCGCCACCGACTCGTCGACATCCGGCACGCGGCCGATCAACGCCTTGAGCGACTCGCGGGCGGCGGCGCGCACCTGTGGATCGCCATCCGCCAGCAATCCGGCGGCGAACAAATCGACCGCGACTTCCGCCTGATCGAGACTGCCCAACACGCGAATCGCCTGGGCGGCAAGCGGCGCCGTGGCCGAGCGCGCCACTGCCTTCAACGGCTCGACCGCTTCCGTGCCGAAATGGGCGAGCGCCTGGCGCACCGCCGGATGTTCCGCCGCGCGGCTGTCATCGCCCAATACGCTCACGAGCAATTTGATCGCGTCCTCGCGTCCGGATCGCAGCCGAACGATCGCCGCACGCCGGACGGCGGGATTCGCATCTTTGAGCTGGCCGATCAGGGCCGCCAACCGCTTGGGATCGCGCGCTTGACGGTCCGCTGCGGCCATCACGGCGTCGGCGAATTGCTTGCCGGCCGGCTGCACGTCGGCGGTCAAGGCCAGCTTCAAGAAGATCGCCGATCCAAACTGCTCGGCCAACGCCGAGAGCGCGGCATCGTCCAGCTTTTCCGCGGCCAGGCGTTTGACGAGCGAATCGGCCTCGAGCATGGCGCCCAAATCGATCAGCGTGTCGGCGGCCCGCAGCAACTCCGCCGGCGTGGCAAGTTTCGCTTCCATGAGCGCTCGAACCGCCGGATCGCCGGAGCGCGACGGCTTCAGCGGGGCCTCGGACGCCGGCGCTTCGGCGGCGCCGGCCTCTTGGGCGATCGAGGCGCGTGCGGCGCCAAAACATGCGATCGGCGCCCAAAGGGCGATCGCCACCCAGCGAAGCTCGCGGAAACCGTGTTTCATGGTGCTAAATCCAGTCTCTTGCGCCAGGCGTCGAGCTGACGGGCCACTTCTTCGGGCCCCGTCGAACCATAACTCACGAAAGCCCGCACCGCCCGCTCCGCCCCTAATACGTCGTACACCGACTCGTCCAAGCCGGGGTCGAGTTCCTGAAAATCGGCCAATGGAAGTTCGGCCAACGTCTGGCCGCTGGTCAGCGCCTTGCGGACGAGCTTGCCGACGACTTCATGCGCCTTGCGCTGCGGCATGCCGCGGCGAATCAAATGCTCCATCAAGGTCGTGGCGTCGAGATGCCCTTCGTCCAACCGGGCCGCGATCGCCTCGCGATTCAATTCGGCGGCGGCGACCAGCGGCGCCGCCAACTCCAAGCAGCTTCGCACCGTGTCGAACGAATCGAACAGCGGCTCTTTGTCCTCTTGCAGATCCCGGTTGTAGGCCAATGGCAGGCCCTTGATCAGCACCAGCAGTTGCGTCAGGTTTCCGACGACGCGGGCCGTCTTGCCGCGGACCAATTCCAGCACGTCGGGATTGACCTTTTGCGGCATGATCGACGAGCCGGTGCAAAAGCTCTGCGGCAGTTTGAGGAAATTGAACTCGGTGGTCGACCACAAAATCCATTCCTCCGCCCAACCGCTGAGGTGGGCGGCGATCAACGACAGCGCGAAGGCGAACTCCAAGACGAAATCCCGATCGCTCGACACGTCCAGGCTGTTGGCCGCGACCTCGGGGAAATCCAAGCGACGGGCCGCGTCTTGGCGGTCGATCGGCAAGCTGGTTCCCGCCAGAGCGGCCGCCCCCAAGCTCGACACGTTCGTTCGGCGGCGGCAATCGGCCAGCCGGCCCCGATCGCGCTCGAGCTTTTCGCAATAGGCCAGCCAATAGTGCGGCGCCAACACAGGTTGAGCGCGGCGCAAGTGGGTGTAACCGGGCAGGATGCAATCGCGGTCGGCCGCCGAACGCCCGACGAACGAGCATTGCAGCGCCACGACCAGCCGGTCGATTTCGTCGATGGCGTCGCGGACCCACATTCGCAGATCCGTGGCGACCTGATCGTTGCGGCTGCGGGCGGTGTGCAGCTTGCGCCCGACGTCGCCGAGCCGCTCGATCAGAGCCCGCTCGACGTGCATATGCACGTCTTCCCATTCAATGCGGAACTCGAAGCAGCCCTGCTCGATTTCTTGGCGGATCTGCCCCAAAGCCTGCTCGATTTGTCGGCACTCTTCGGCGGAAAGCAATCCGACCGAGGCCAACATCTGGGCATGAGCGATGGAAAGCCGGATATCGTGCGCGTACAACCGCCGGTCGAAGGTCACGCTCTCGGTGAACTTCTCCACTCGGCGATCGGTCGCCTCTTCAAACACTCCGGCCCAGGCTTTGTCGGCCACCCGCGGCCCTCGGAACGATTAGGATGGAAATGGTCCGAATTACGTCAAGATATTAACTCTAAACAGCTTACGGCGAGGTGTCAACGAGCCGCCGAAGGCCCGCGGCGGGGCGGATGGACGCCGACCGAGAGGCCGGACTAAGCCGCTTTATTCATCAGTCCACACCAACCCGAAGCGCAAGCGAGGACGAGCGACGAACTTGCCTCGCTTGCGCTTCGGGTTAGTGCTAACGCAGGATGGTCGTTTTGGGCAGTGCGCGCTTGAGTCGCTCCACGCCCGCGTCGGTGACTTTCGTGCCGTCGAGAATCAGCATTTGCAGGTTACTCAACCCCTCGAGATGCTCGAGGCCGGCATCGCTCACGCTCGTACCCGACAAATCCAACACTTCGACGTCGGGCAAACCCGTGAAACAGGCCAGATCGACGTCTCCGATCCGGCTGCGGCTGAGGTTCACGTAAGACACGAAGCAATCCCTGGAAGCGAATCTGGGTGATAACGGGCCCGGCGCGCCGTCGAACCGCGTTTGATTTCAGCGAACTTCGGCCGGCAACAAAAACGTGACGTCTTCCTCGCGAATCGAATGGCGTTCGACCTCGGCCCCGAAGCGGCGGTCGATCTCCGCGACACAGGCCAGCACGAGTTCCTCCGGGGCGCTGGCCCCCGCCGTGATCAACACGGTCTGCCGCCCTTCAAACCAGGCCGAATCCAGTTCCTCCGCATCGTCGACCAGGTACGCGGGAACTCCGTGCTCTCGGGCCACGTCGACCAGCCGATTGCTGTTCGAGCTGTTACGGCTGCCGACCACCAACGCCAAATCGGCCTGCGGCAGCAGCGCCTTCAGGGCCTCTTGCCGGTTTTGCGTGGCGTAGCAGATATCTTCCTTGGGGGAGCCGACGCAGTGCGGGAATCGCTGCTGCAGGCGGTCGACCAACCCCTGGGCCTCGTCCACGCTGAGCGTGGTTTGAGTAAGATATGCGACCTTTTCCGGATCGGGAACTTGTAGACGATCGACATCTTCAAGCGTTTCAACCAGAACCATCCGCTCCGGGGCTTCGCCCATCGTGCCGACGACCTCGTCGTGGCCGTGGTGTCCGATCAACACGATCGTGTAGCCGAGCCTTGCGAAGCGGATCGCTTGCAAATGGACCTTCCGCACCAACGGACAAGTGGCGTCGATCACCTGCAACTGGCGCTCCTCGGCCGCGCGGTGAACGGCCGGCGAGATCCCGTGCGCGCTGTACATCAACCGGCTGCCTGGCGGGACTTCTTGCACGCTATCGACGAAAACCACGCCTTTGCGGCGAAAGCCCTCGACGACGTGCCGGTTATGGACGATCTCGTGAAAGACGTAAAGCGGCGCGCCGAACAAGTCGAGCGCCCGCTCCAGCGCCTCGATGGCCATATTGACCCCGGCGCAGAACCCGCGCGGACTAGCGAGTAGGATTCTCATCTAGCTGATTTCCTTGAATGCCGCCCCAGCGCCCAGTTCTTGAAGAGGGGCCGGCAGGCTCGCGTTGGCCCTTGCTTGATGGTGATCTGCCTTATGGTTGTCTACGCCGGCCGCAGGCAGTTCGTTTGCCGGCGGCGCGAGCGGAAGCCGAATTGCGAACGTGGCGCCGGCGCCTGGCGCCGAGCGGCAGGCGATTTGGCCGTCGTGCGATTCGACGATGCTCTTGACGATATCCAGCCCCAAGCCGGTCCCCTCCTCTCCCTTGGTCGTGAAAAACGGCTCCCAAATCCGCTCGGCCACCTCGGCCGTCATCCCGCAGCCGTTGTCGCTGACCTTGATTTCGGCCGTCGACGCATCGACCGCCAGACTCAGCGTAATCCGCCCATCCTCTCGCACGCGGATGGCGTGGGCGGCGTTCTTCAGCAAGTTGATCAGCACCTGGTGAAGTTTGACGCGATTGGCCCGCACGACCGCTTCTTCGCCGATTTGCAGCGAAATGCGAGCGTGGGGCACGGAATTGTCGAATCGCAGGAAATCGAGCAGTTCGTGGAGCAACTCCGAGATTCGGACGTTCTGTAGCGGGGCGTCTTCGTTCTCGAAGCGGACGAAGGCCTTGACTTCGCCGACGAGCTGCACGAGCCGCTCGTAGGTTTTGCGGGCCACGTCGGCCGTTCGAATCAGATCGACATCGCCCGCGTATTGCTCTTCGATCATTTCCAGCAGCGGCAGCATGCACAATTGGTTGCCCATCTCGTGGGCGATGCGGGCGGCCGAGCGGCCCAGCGCCGCGCAGCGGTCGACGGCCACGAGCCGGTCGGTCAGCGCCATGTTGGCGACCGACAGGTCGTAGGCTTCGATGGCGCGCACCAGCACCGACTGGAGCATGGGCCGTTCCCAAGGCTTTTTGACGAAGTAGTAGACCTGGCCCTGGTTGATGGCGTCGAGCATCGCCTTCGAGTCGGCGTAGCCGGTCAGCATGACCCGCTTGGTGTGCGGATACTTGGCGCGCATGATCTCGAACAATTCGGAACCCGTCATGACGGGCATCCGCTGGTCGGCGACGACGACCGGAAACGGGCGCTGCTCGAGCAATTCGAGCGCCTTGCGGCCGCTGTTCGCCGTGTGGACGTTGAACGTGTCCTCGAAGGCCGCTTCGAAGACGATCAGGTTGTCTCGCTCGTCGTCCACGTAAAGCAAATCGCGTTTCATTTACGCCCATCCTGAGGCTGCGAAGCCAAGCTGCAACGGACCATTCTCGCCGTGCAGCCCCGACTCCTGGGATTCCGAAACGCAAGGGAACGTGACGATGAACTCCGCCCCCTCGCCCTCCGAACTGAGGCACTCGATGGCGCCGCCCAATTTGTTGATGATGCTGTAGCTGACCGAGAGTCCCAGCCCCGTGCCGAGCCCCGGCTCCTTGGTCGTGAAGAACGGATCGAAAATGCGGTTCTTGATTTCCTCGGAGATGCCGGGCCCCGTGTCGCGGACGCTGACGCGGACCCGATCGTCTTCTTGCCAGGTGGTGACGACGATTTCTCCTTCGCCTTCCATCGCTTGCTGGGCATTGTTGAAAATATTCATGAACACCTGGTTGAGATGCCCATGCGGTCCGAAGACCCGTTGGACGACGCCATACTCCTTGCGAATCCTGAGGCGGTGCTTGACCTGTCCGAACAGCAGGTTCAGGCAGACGTCCAGCGACTCGTGCAAATCGAAATCGTCGAACCCGCTTTTGCCGGGGTGCGAAAAGGTCTTCAGGTCGGAAATAATCCGTGCCGTGCGCGTGGCCCCGTTTTCGATGACGCTGGCCAGCGAAAACAGCCGCCGGAACAAGGCGTCGAGCTCGTCGCGCGCGGCCGGCTCGCACTGCAAACTTTGACCGGCCAAAAGCGGCGACAGCATTCCTTGCAGACGATGCGTGTTCAGCGCCAGCGGCTTGATGCCGTTGTAGACCGCGTTGATCGAGTTGTTGATCTCGTGGGCCAGGCCGGCCACGAGCTGGCCCAAGGAACTCATTTTTTCCGAATGGATCAACTGACCCTGCATCGCGGCCAGGTCGCGGTAGGCGGTTTCGAGTTCGTGGTTGCGCTTGTCGAGATCCTGGTGCAGCCGCCGCAGTTTCAACAGCGAGCGGACCCGCGCCTTGAGCTCCTTCTCCTCGAACGGCTTCGTCAGATAGTCGTCGGCGCCGCAATTCAGGCCGTCGATCTTCAAAGATAGTTCGGCCCGCGCCGTGAGCAGCACGAAGGGCGTCGCGACGGTTTCCGGATTCTCGCGCACCCGGCGGCAGAATTCTTGCCCGTCGACGTGCGGCATCATTACGTCGGAGATGATCAAGTCCGGCCGTTCGCGCAGCGTGGCTTCCATGCCCTCGGCGCCGTCGCGCGCGTAGATGATGCGGTAGTGGTCGCTGAGAATGTCTCCCAGCAGGGTCCGCACGTCGGCCGTATCGTCGACGACCAGGATCGTGGCCGCGTTCGTTTCGGGCGAGTCGGAAGAAGAAGCTTCTTTATCGGGATCTCGGTCGGGCGCGCTGTCGAGCGCGTTATCGGGCTGTTCGCTTTCCAGGTCGGCGAACCGCATGCGGCGCGCGTGCAAGGCCGAACTGTCGGCCTGTTCGGCCGATTCGGGCGCCGGCGCCAACGGCAGGTCGAACCAAAACCGCGTGCCCTTGCCCATTTCGCTCTTGACGTAAATCTGCCCGCCGTGCAGTTCGACCAGTTCCTTCGTCAACGAAAGCCCCAAGCCGGTCCCGCTGAACTCGCGAGAACTGGAGCCGTCGACCTGCACGAAGCGCTCGAAGATCCGCTCGTAGTCGGCCTCGCCGATGCCGATTCCCGAATCGCTGACCGAGATCCAAACGCGATCGTCGGCGCGCAGCGTTTCGATTTCGACCCGGCCGCCGGCCGGCGTGAACTTGATCGCGTTCGACAGCAGGTTGCTGAGGATGATGTCCAGCTTTTCCTGATCGGCGCCAAACGCCGGCAGTTCGGGGTCGGCGCTGAGCAGCAGCTGAATTCCGCGCTGCTCGGCCAGCGGGCGGGCGGCGGCGACCAACTCGCCGACCAGCCGATTCAGGTCCAGCCCGACCAGCTTCAGCCGCATCCCGCCGGCTTCGAGCTTGGAAAAATCGAGCAGCTTGTTGATCAGTTCGAGCAAGCGGTGGCCGTTCGAGCGGACCATGCCCAGCATGGCGGAGACTTGCGCGGGCAGCGAGGCGCCCTGCTTGTCGAGCAGCCGTTCGACCGGGGTCACGATCATGGTCAGCGGCGTGCGTAATTCGTGGCTGATGTTCGAGAAGAACTCGGTCTTCAGGCGGTCGTATTCCTGCAGCTTGTCCAGCGACCGCTTGAGCGTGCGGCGGCTTTTGGAAAGCTGCTGCGTGCGGCGCTTGACCTTCGATTCCAAGTTGACGTTCAAGTCGCGAATCGTATGGTCGTGCCGGGCCAATTGCTCGACCATCGTGTTGAATTGCCGCGCCAGAATGTCGATCTCGTCGTTGCCCGTCGGTTGAACGCGCTCGGTCAAACAACCCTGCTGCACTCGCTTCATGGCCTGCACCAGGATGCCGACGCGCAACGCCACCGAGCGGGCCAGCACGGTCGAGAGCGTCAGCCCGATCAGCACGGCGACGATCGAAATGTAAATGATGTGCCGTTGCAAATTGGCGACGGTGGCCGCCTGATCGTCGGGATCGTGAATCAGGTCGTTGGCCCGCTGGTTCGCCAGCGCGCCGATCATCAAAGCCGTGACGATCGTAATCAAGCCGAAGCAAACGTTCATCCGCCGCTGCAACCGGCTTTGCGGCAACTCGTCGAACGGGATTGCGACGCCGTTGTCGAGCAAGTGGCGGGTCACGGGGACCATCCAGCGCTCGGCCAGGAAAAACGTCGACAACAACACGGCGGCGATCGCCAGGAAGCCGGCGATCGTAACCTGCACGAGCACGTAGGGCTGGGCGCCGAAGGCCACGCGCAAATAAATGCACATCGGCAGCACCGAGGTCAACGGCACCAGGATCGCCTGGTCGATCTGGTTGCGGCCGGGAAACAGCACGGCTTCTCGCCCCGCGCGCCGGGCGATCTCGTCCGGCACGGCTTCGCCTTTGCCGAGCCGGCGCAGCGCAGCGCGCAGCCGGGGCGTTTCCCAAAGCGCCAGCGGAATCGTGAGCGAAACGGCGAATGCCACCAGGTAGGCGCCGGCGACGTCGAAATGATGGCGCATCAGCGGCGGCAGATGCGTCGTGAGATTGACGTAGTACAGCACCAGCGAGCCGCCGAAAGACCCGATCACGCGGGTGGCGAGCGTCATCGCCAGGATGTAGTGCGAGCCGAGTTTCTTGAATGCCCATTCAAGCATCGATTCGCTTCCTCGCGGCAGTCCGGGATTGCGGCTCTTGCGCTGCCGCAGGTCGGGAAAAAGTTACTTGTGCCCGCGGCTGCCAAGCTCCGTGAGCAGCAACCGCTCCAGTCCTTCGATGACCAGCCCCAGATCGAACGCCTTGAAATGCGGTTTCATGAGTCCCAGCCGATCGCGATGATAGCTCCAGCGGCGCAGAAAATAAGCCTCGTGTTCGCCGCGGCGGACGACGTCTTCGATCTCGCCGGCATCTCCGGCCCGCAGTTGCTCGACGGTCAACTCGCGGCGCCCGACCGCGCGGGCAAAGACGCCGCTCGTATAATCTCCGTCGCCAATCTCGCGTTGCCAGGTCGTCACCAGGTTGCCGATGCGCGCCATCCACTGGGCATGCCACATGACTTCTCTCAGCGCCGCCAAATCCTGGCAAGGGAAGCGGCTGCTGCACATCAAGTCCACCGTGGAAAAACTCATGAGGCCCATGCCTTGAGACGAATAATGGTCGTGTTCGATGACATTCAGCAACGACAAATTGTTATTGACCAGGTGCGAATAGCGGACGGTGTTGAATAGTTGAGTCAGGTCGTAGCGCAGCAATTCTTGATAAACTTCGTAACACGGGTACTGTCGCACGCGCTGCCAGAAAATGTTCCATAATTTGCAAGTCAGTTCGGCGTAACGCCGCTCGTCGGACGAAAAACGACCGAAATCGGCGCTGCTTCCGGCTGTGACTTTCAGCAATTCATCAAGCAAGTCTCCGTTGCGCCATTGGTCGCTCACGTCGTCCAGCAGCACGTTCAACATGCCGGACAAGAACTTGGTATCGCAGGCGTCGTCGCGCAACTCGTCCGGCACGCAGGGCAGCGTCGTCAGCCCCACGCCATACCGGCACCAGCGCCACAAATATAGGCCACGCTGCCCGACCTCCGAGTATTCCTCAATCCATGCCTGAACGGTCGGCGTGAATCGCAACGCTACGATCCGATCGCGTTCCTCTTGCGCGGAACATGACGACAAGGGCGATTGGACCGCTATCGCGGATTGGCCTGAAAACGACGATTCCGCCGTCGCCAGAATCAACCCGGGCGCCGAGGTTTCGAGCGACTTGGTTGCGAGCGACTTGGTTTCGAGCAGCTTCAGGCCGCGGCCTACGATCTGGTCGATTCGCCGGCGCCGCCCGCCCAGATCGTCTTTGTCGTGCATGCCGCCGCGGGCGAGCACCGTGAGGGGCTTTTCGACCCCGTGCGATGCCAAGACGTCGATCGCCGCCGCGGCGAACGAGATATCGTGGTCGATGACCACGGCGGCTCTCGTTTCGGACACGGCCGCCACAATCGCTTCGCGATCCAGCGGCCTTGCAAAGCGGAGACTGACAATGGCGGCTTCAACTCCCCGCCGCTCCAATTCATTGGCGGCTTCGACGGCGATTTCGGCGTCGCCCAGCGTGAGCAATGCCAAATCCGCGCCGCTTCGGAGGCGCACCGCCCGGCCAACTTCGACTTGCTCCGGCGATGATTCAACCGGCCCGTCCGACAGCGTGTGCGGCAGCCATATCGCCGTCGGCCCTGGTTGCCGTGCCGCGCAGGCCAGCATTTGGTCGAGTTCCCCCGCATGACTGGGAACCATCAACACGGTATCGGACAACAGAGACAAGCCGGCCGTCGAGGCGACGCCGGACGAAGCGTCTCGATACGTAGAACACACGACGAACGACACCGGCGGCCGGAGACCGTCGATTTCTTCCGCCACGCGGCCGCACCAGCGCCGCAGCGCGGCTTCGGTCAGGAGCACGAGGGGGCGGCAACCGCCCTCCGCCAGGCCCGCGCACCAAGCGAACAGGTCGACGTCGTCCGCGCCGGCTTCGAAAAATCGCCGTGGGCTGCCGGCGGAACAGGCGGTCCAATGGGCGCCGCCCGTCAGATCCAGGCCCACGATGCGGCGGTCTGCTTCCGCCAGCCGAACGACGCCCTCCGCGGCGACGTGCATGGCAAGCCGCTGGCTTGGCGCCGCGCTTGGGGTCTGATGAAAGCCGCTTGCGGGCGCCAGATCGGCGCGGGCAGCCCGATTGGATTGTGAACGGCCGTTGGTCGTGCGTCCCTGCGCGGGACCGTCGTTGTGCTTCAAGTCGGCTGGCTTGCCGTCGAGATCGATCGCCGGGGCCGCTCGCCTCAATCGCAAATAGAGCACGGCCGGTTGTTCGATGGCTTTGAGCGCTTCGAGCACCGCGGCGACGCCCTCGAGCCCCAGGCCGCCGATAGGCCCCAGGCAGATCAAGTCGGGTTGGTTCGACAATTGCTCGAACGCGGCAGCCGTGGGAGACTTGTCCGCACGCGGCGCCTCGGTCTGTTCCTCGCACCAAAGAATCAACAGCCGCTGGGAACGGCACAGTCGCTGAAGTTGGGAAAGCGGCAACTCCGTGCTCGGCGCATTGGCGTTCACCACGACCACCACCCAATGCTGCTGTCCGAGCATTTGCCGGGCCTGGACCGCCCCCAGCCCCTTGATCAACGAGCTTCTCGCGGAGTCCGCCGGCATCGCGTCGCGGGCCGCTTGGTCCGAGTTGAATGGGTCCGATTCGAAGTCGATCACGTCCGACGAACCGTGGCCTTGATGCTCGGGATCGAAACGCAACAATCGCTCCGATGGTCCCAGCACTCGCCAGTGGGCGTCCGCCGGATTGAACACCACGCGGTCGTGGTCCGCGTCGAAGACTTCTCGAATCGCGGCGGATAGATCGCCGACGCCGATCAGCGCGTCAGAAGAATCGGCGCCGGCCGTAAGCCGCCAGAGTCTTTCGCCGATGAGATTCGCCCGGCGATGAGGCGCCCCCTTCGTATCGCCCAGCGCACGAACGGTGTGGACGAGATTTGCTACCGAAAGCTTACTCATGGCGCCCTGCCCTCAGCCGTCGTGGCCTGTAAGCCAGTTCATGATCGCCCGTCGATTATGAATCCTCCGCCTTGCGTCGTCTATAACTTTCTGCTTATTTCTTGGAATACGCATGGCCGACTTTGAGGGACAAGTAACGGTGGTATTCAAATGGATTCCGTACTGAATATCGAAATCCCGTTACGAAGGGCGACACACCTTTACGGCAAGTGAATGAAATCATGCGAGCATCCGGATATTTCTGGGGAGGTTGCGACGATTATTTCGAGGGCTCCCAAATTTCGAGATCTTCTAAAAAATCGGGAAAATGCAACGAATCCTCGCCACCGGGAGCCTTGCATTTTCGCGGGCGCCGAATGGGGGGACCGCCGTCCCCATAAGCGGAAAGATCCTGCCAGAAGGCTCCATCGGCCGCCTTGCCGCGGCGCCTCAGAATGCGAATGCGGGTTTGGTTTGCTTTGCCACATCGCGTGTCGTAAGTACCTTACGGGGGAAATACGTTATCGCAATGAAAACGCGTCGCTAAACAGGACGGTTATTCGGGCCAGCCCGGCGCCTAAGGACCAATCAAAGTGGCGGTCGCTACCGGCTCTTTATTAATTCTGGGGATCGTCGTCGTCGTCCTCGTGTCGCTGGCGATGGGCATCCTCGTTGGCTGGCACCTGCGAGGATTTCGCGGCGGCGCGGTCGACGCGCCGCTGACGACGTCCACTGCGAAAAAGACTTCGCCCAAAGCTCCGCCAGCCGCTCCCGCGCCCGACAAGTCGGCGGCCCTGCACGCGGAGCAGGCCAAAGAACTGCTCAATCAATTGCTTCGCCTGGCCGACCGAGCGACGGCCGACATGGGCGCTCACAGTTCTCGCGTCGAAAAAATCAGCCAAGAGTTGAATTCGACTTCGGCGGACGGCAAGCCGCTGGAGCAAGTCATTCTCGGCGCCGCGCAGCAACTGCTCCAGGCCAACGAGATTTTGCGCAGCGAGTTGGATGCGGCCAAAGGGCAGGTGCAGGACCACGCGCGACGGATCGAATCGCACATGGTCGAGGCGCGCACGGACGGCTTGTGCGGCGTCGCCAATCGGCGGGCTTTCGACGAGGAGTTGGCTCGGCGCTGCGACGCGCTGCACGCGGAAGGCAAGAAGTTCTCGCTGATTCTCGTGGACATCGACCATTTCAAGCGGTTCAACGATTTGCACGGCCACCAGGCGGGCGACGAGGTGCTACGCGCCGCGGGGCGGGTCTTCGCCGAGAACGTGCGCGACGGCGATTTCGTGGCCCGCTATGGCGGAGAAGAGTTCGCCATTATCGTGCCGGACGCCAGCTTTCACGAAGCCCAGGCGATCGCGGAACAGCTTCGCAGTTCGTTGGCCGCCTGTCACGTCGACTATCAAGGCAAGCAGTTGCAGGTGACTGCCAGTCTGGGAGTGGCCGAAGCCCAAGGCGATCAAGGCCTCGATGAGGTCATTCAAGGGGCCGACCAGGCCCTCTATGCGGCCAAACAAAACGGGCGGAACCGCGCTTATTTCTTCAACGGAAAAACGTGCGAGCACATCGATCCGACCTGGTTCCAGAAGAACCAGGACATCTTGGAAGAGGTCGAGCGGCAGTTGGACGAGGAGCAGGCGACGGGCACGCCCATCGATCGCCGCAATCAGCCTCGGCGCCCCTTTCCCACCAATCAGTTCGTGGCGCCTTACGTCGAAGGCCGCTTGCCGACCCGCGAGACGTTCGTCCAAGTCCGGTGTCACGATATTTCGTCCGGCGGCTTTTCCTTTCTACTCCCCCAACCGCCGGACTTCGAGATGTTCGTCGTGGCCCTCGGTATGCCGCCCAACGTGACGTATCTGACGGGCCGCGTCATGCACTCCACGCCGGCCCCCACCGACGATAACTCGATGTTCCTGGTCGGGTGCCGCTTCACCGGCCGCGTCGAACTGAATATCGAGTGCGTGGACCGCAGCTTGGAAGTCGCGCCGGCCTGAGATTCGCATCATCCCTTCCGCCACGGGACGTCGCTCTTCCCGCCGGCGCGGTTTGCCTCGCGCGCCAAGACGAACAGCAAATCGCTCAGCCGGTTGAGATAGATGGTGAGCTGCCCCGAGATGGTTTCGGCGGCGGCCAGCGAAATCAGCCGACGCTCGGCGCGGCGGCAGACGGTGCGGGCGACGTGCAATTGGGCGGCGGCCCGCGTGCCGCCCGGCAAGATGAACGTCTTCAGCGGGGGCAGGCCGGCCTCGTATCGGTCGATCGCCCGTTCGAGGACTTCCACGTGCGAGGCGCCGACCGACGCCACGCCCATTTTCGCCGGGTCGGGCGTGGCCAACTCCGCCCCCAGATCGAACAGCGAGTTTTGAATTTGCGCCAGCAGGGCGTCGATCTCGGCCGGCAGCGTCTCGCTCCGTGCGACGCCGAGCACGGCATTCAGTTCATCGACCGAGCCATAGGCTTCGATGCG
>DATNEC010000483.1:0-3974 GCA_035606815.1 Pirellulales bacterium | reverse complement strand
TTCGAGATACTCTTCGGTCCGCGGCCGTTCGCCTTGCGACCAGCGCTCCGCAAACTCATCGGCGAGTCGTTCGGCCATGGCGACGGTCGATTCCGGCGTGCGCGGCGATCGGCGGGAACGTCGTTGGAAAGAAACGCTCATTGCGCTATCGCTCACTCGGCTCTGTGCTCACTCGCCGCCGGAAACCGCCGCCAACTCGCCGGCGACTTCATCGGCATCGGTCGCGCAAGCGCGCGGCTCCAGCGATAACTGCCGCGCAAGTCGCCGCAGCACGCGGCGCACGCTGTCGACGTGCAGCCCGGTGCGCTCGGCGATCGTCGCCAAAGGCAGGCCGTCGCCCTTCATCCGCAACAACGCGTGGTGCTCGGGCGGACACAGCGCGAGCAGGCGCTGCCAGAGATCTTCCGCCTGCGCGTGCTGGCTGGGGCTTGGATCGCGACTCGTCGAGCGCCGGGCCGCGACGCTGTCGCTCAGCGATCGCTCGTGCTCGACCGCGGCCCGCTGCTGCCGCACCCGATCGATCAACCGGTTGCGCGTGGCCTTGATCAGAAAGGCCCGCAATTGATTGGGGCCTGCGAATTGCCAGCGGGCAGCGCGCAAGCCGACGATCAAATCGGCCCACACCGACTGCACGACGTCGACGGAATCGAACTTGGTGCGCAATCGCCTGGGCAGCGAGCGGCGCACGACAAGCCGCAGGTAGCGTTCGAATTCGCTATACAGCGCGTCGGCCGCGGAAATATCGCCGCGGCACAGCCGTTCCACGAGTTGATCGAGCGGCTCGGCGGTCATAGGTTTCCCCTGCGGCGAAGCGACCAGCGGCGTCGCAGACGCAGTTCGCTCGGACCGCGTCCGTCGGCGGTCGGCCTGGCCTCGTTTTCTCGATACCAGGCCCGCGCGTATTCCCATGCGGCGGCCGCGCCCGCAGCGACCAGCAAGGCATGGGCGCATTGGCGCGGTCCGATTTTTTCAGCTAGCTCGCCCCCCAGGCGGTCGAGGCGCTCGAACAGCGCATCGACGCCCTGCTCGATCAACGCCAAGTTGGCGGCGGCCGGACCGGCGAGCAACCCGGCGAGTTGCGAGGGCGCGACAGCGGCGGCGTCGGAGGCGAATCGAAACGCCCATGCCGTTGCAGGCTCGTCCGGCGATTGGGGCAAACCATCGCCGGCCGGCGCGATCAATGCGACTGGCGCGGCGAGTTCGTCGGTCGCATCGAGTTGGGCCAGCGTCGAAGGCGCGGCGATCGCCAGCGGCGGTTGCATCTCGGACCGCACGACCAAGTCGCTCGGGCTCCAGCGGGCGGCGCCAGCCGTCGCCGCGCCGCTCGCGGGCGCCGCGACGAGCGCCGGATTGACGGACCCCGGTCCTTCGCCTTGCGTCTTGGGCTGAACGCCTGGCGGCTGCTCGCTGAGAGCCGCCGCCAAAGATTGAATCGCCGTCGTTTGGGCGCTCGTAGAGGAATTTGTGGAGTAAGGAGGCGAATACGTTTCCGAAGCGTAGTCGTTGTAATATCGCCGGTTGGAACTCGTCGAAGCGTAGTCTGCCGCGGCGGATGACTGGTCGACGGCGCCGCCGATCGATGAAGCATATTCGCCCGGCGCTTCAGCGATTGCCGACGGGCCTGCTCCGTTTGCCGCGGCCGGGTCGCCCGACGCGGCCATGTTTTGCGTCGCTGCGGACGGAGCGCTTTCGACGTAATTATCCGCGGAGTCGCCGTCCGATTCGGCAGGGGAAGTCGCCGCCGGCGAGTTCGCGGCGGCTGGCGAGACCTCGGCGGGAACGGACTGCGTCCCGGGCGGACCGACGAGTGGCGCCGCAAGGTCGGACGCCGCGGCGCCGGCCGCGCCAGCGAGCAATCGCCGATCCTCAAGCGTTTCGAAACTTCTTTTGCGAACCATGTTCGGCAATCCGCCTGGCGCGAGCGACGCAACCTCGACGGCGAGGCATTTGTCCAGATTAGCCTGCCCTGGCGCGCTAAGCAACACCGCGACGAAGATCGCGCCTTCGCGCAAAAAAATCAAACGACTCGCGCCCGGTTTCGCCTCCGCATTACGTTTATATCTGCATGAAGATGGTCGCCGGTATACGGCGGCGCCAATCGTCTCATTAGCTCGTGTCTCGTAGCTAAATGCGGTCGCAATGCGCGCCCGCGTCGCCATTTGCGTCGCTCTGCTTTTGGCCTCGGCAACTGCTCTCATCGCACGCCGACGGGCGTGGCTCGGATTTCCTGCGCACCTTGATGGCATCCACTGGGAAAGGTTTTTATGTCGCGTCGCTTTCGCCGTTGTAAGTTGGAACCCTGCGAACCGCGTTTGCTGCTCACCTTTCACCTGTGGAAGATGGACCAGGCGTTTTCCAGCGCCGACGGCGCGGCGCAGTTCATCGAACTGCAGGATCCGGCGGACGGCGAGAACCACCTGGCCGGACACTTCATCAGCAGCAACGAAAAGTCGTTCACGTTTCCGACCGATTTGCCCTCGACCGCCACGGCAAACCACCATCTTCTGCTGGGAACGGCGAGCTATGCGGCGCTGCCTGGCGCCGTCCAACCCGACTACATCCTTCCCGACAACTTTTTCAGTCCCGCGGGCGACTCGCTCGACTACGCCGACGTGGACGCCTTCTCATTCACCGCCGGACAAATGCCGACCGATGGCGTCGGCGCACTCGTCCGCAACGTCAACACGCTGGCCTTATCGACTGCCGCCAATTCCGAAACCAATTTAGCGGGCCAGACCGGTTCGGTGTCGGCCGTGGTCAGGGCCGGCTACTTGCAAGTGAATTTAGTTTCCGATCAGGCGGGGACCGCGTTGATTCAGGATCCGCAGCTCGTCAATCCCTGGGGCATCTCGCAGACGGCGACCAGTCCGTTCTGGGTATCGGACAACGGCGCTGACGTCAGCACGCTGTACAGCGGCGACGTGGCCGGCAGTCCGTTCAGCAAGGCGGCGCTCGTGGTCTCGGTCCCCGGCGGCGCGCCCACCGGACAAGTGGCCAACGGCACGACCGATTTCGTCGTCGGCTCGGGCGCGGCCAGCGGGCCGGCCCGGTTCATCTTCGCCTCCGAAAACGGCAGCATCACCGGTTGGAACCCGGCAGTGCCGGCGGCCGGCTCGACGCAGGCCCAAACGGGCATCACGGTCCCAGACGCCGTCTTCAAGGGCCTGGCGCTGGCCAACAACGGCGTCGCCAACCAACTCTATGCCGCCAACTTCAACAGCGGCGCGATCGACGTCTTTGATGGGAGCTTTCATCAAGTGACGCTGGCCGCGGGCGCCTTTACCGATCCCAACTTGCCGGCCGGCTACGCGCCGTTCAACATCGCCAATCTGGGCGGCAAGCTGTATGTGACCTACGCCTTGCAAGACGCGGCGAAGCACGACGACGTGGCCGGTTTCGGCCACGGCTTCGTCGATGTCTACGACACGAGCGGCACTCTATTGCAGCGGCTGATTACCGGAACGCCCGGCGATCCCAACAGTCCCTTGAACTCGCCCTGGGGCTTGGCGTTGGCGCCCGCCAACTTCGGCGACTTGAGCGGCGACCTGTTGGTGGGCAACTTCGGCAACGGCAAGATCAACGCTTTCGACCCCGCAACCGGCGCCTTCCGAGGAACCTTAGGCGATGCCGCGGGCGCCGCGATCGTGATCGACGGTCTGTGGGCGTTGCAATTCGGCAATGGCGCAGGCGGCGGCGACGCGAACACGTTGTTCTTCTCGGCCGGAACGGGCGGCGAGCAGCACGGGCTGTTCGGCGCGCTCGTCAACGCCGAAAACACGCCTTTGACGGGCGACGGCACGAAGATCACGGCGACCGAAGGAACCGCCTTCAGCGGCACGGTGGCCGCCTTCGCGTCGAGCGATACGACGGCCCCGGCCAGCCACTTCGCCGCCACGATCGATTGGGGCGACGGCGCCACGTCGGCCGGCACGATCGTTTCCAATGGCGACGGCGGATTCAACGTGCTCGGGTCG
>DATNEC010000701.1:0-3126 GCA_035606815.1 Pirellulales bacterium | reverse complement strand
CGCAAACTTCACCGCAACGGATTCAAGCTATCCGGCCTGCCACGATGCGACGAAAACACAAGTTAGCGCTGTAGTATTAAATACCCCAGGCATTTATGCCTGGGGACATCTACGGCGCGTCGATCCTTTCACTTTTTCTCGAAGACGGCCAATTCGGAGCGAAGATGGCGCGCGGGTGTGGCAATCTTCGCAAATCACCCCGAGAGCCAAGCCGCGCCTCCGAATGAGGCGCCACTCGATGATAATCCAAAAGCGGCTTGGCCAGCGCCAGCTCGAGATCGGAAGACATGAAGGCTTCGTCCGGCCCCCAATCACCACTCCCCAAAACGGCCAGCGCGGATCGGAAAGCATGAGCTCGCCTGACGCTTCGCCGAGCGTCTCAACAGCCAAGCCGGCCCCTTCCCCTTTGCATCGTGCGCGGGCAAGCCTGCGGCGGATCGGCTTGTTGCTGTTGTCGCTGCTGCTCGTGCTTGGGTCGCTGTTGACGTTTCCGGCGGGCATGCCGGGCATGGTCGCCGCCTGGCTGGGCCTTTACACGGCGCTCGTGCTGCTCGGCCGCCGCGGCTGGCCTGCTTTGACGGGCTGCACGCTCGTCGTACTTGTCAAGCGGGTCGATTGGCCGCTGGGCCTTTGGCTGTTCGTGGCGGCGGCGCTCATCGCAATCGTCGCCGAATGGTGGTCGTCGGGGGCTGCGTCGCCAGCCAAAGCCCGGCGATTGAGGGCCGTTCTGACGGCGTTTCTCTGGCTGGCTTGGCTCGGCTTGGCCTGGGATTGGCGCCAGAGCAGCCATGCCAACCACGCGGTCGCCGCGTTGGACGGCCGGCCAATCGTTTGCATCGGCGACAGCCTGACCTCTTACCCGCCGCGTGGCGGCTATCCCACGTTCCTGGGCCGCATGGTCGCCGTGCCGGTCGTCAACTTGGGCGAGCCTGGCGTGACCTCGGCCGAGGCTTTGAAGCAGTTGCCGAAGCTGAAAGCGGCCCGCCCGCAGGCCGTGGTCATCGAGTTGGGCGGCCACGATTTTCTGAAAGACCCAACCTGGTTGAAAACCGGCAGCCGGGCGGCGACGAAGCGCAACCTGGAGACATTGATCGCCGCGGCGCGGTCTCTGCGGGCCGAGGTCGTGCTGATCGAGATCCCGCGCGACTTTATCGTCGATCCCTTCGCGGGCTTGGAGCGAGAATTGGCCCGCGAGTACGACCTGGAATTGATTTCCGACACGGCGATCCGCAACTTCGTGCTTTGGAGCCGTTCTTGTCCGCCCGGCGCCTGGACCGATGGCCCTTATCTGAGCGACGACGGCCTGCACCCGAACGCTCATGGCGACGAATATCTATCGAGCATGGTACGCGACTCGCTTGCCAAGCTCTTCGGGCCGAAGATTCGCAAGTAGTGAGTAGGGCGCGGCTATCGCCCTCGTCGTACTACACAAGTCCTGTCTTTCTGTCGCCCCTCACGGGGCTGCGGGGTTTCGCCTACAACGACCTCCAGGGGCTTGCGCCCCTGGCCACAATCTGACGTCCCTATGGGACTAACCCGCGGACGAACTTACCGCATGTCACCAGCCGCGTAGCGGCGGTAGAATGTAGCCAGGGGCGCGAGCCCCTGGATTGGCCTACGCCTGCGCCCGGTAGACCTCATTGGCCGCGGCGACGCTGGCGCCGTGCTCGAACTTGTGGCCTTGCTCGTCGAGCAACGCTTCGAGCGCCGACAGCAGCAACAGCACGTTGTTCGGCCGCGAGCCGTAGCCCATCAGGCCGATCCGCCAGGCTTTGCCCTTGAAATCGCCCAGCCCGCCGCCGATCTCGATGCCGTAGCGTTCGAGCAAGCCGCGGCGCACGTTTGCATCATCGACGCCGGCAGGGATGCGCACCGCGTTGAGCATCGGCAGTTGGCAGCCTTCGCGCGCCGCATAGCCGATGCCGACGGCCGCCAGGCCCGCTTTCAAGGCGGCGTGGTTCAAGGCGTGCCGGGCGAAGCATTGCTCCAAGCCCTCGTCGAGCACCAGCCGCAGCGCCTCGTACAAGCCGTAGGTCATGTTGATCGGCGCCGTGTGATGATAGACCCGCTCCTGGCCCCAATAGCGGGCCAGCATCGAAACGTCGAGATACCAGCTTTGCACTTTCGTCTTGCGGCCCAGGATGACGTCCATCGCCCGGGCGTTGAACGAGATAGGCGCCAGGCCCGGCGGGCAGCTCAGGCATTTCTGGCTGCCCGAATAGATCGCGTCGATCCCCAGCCGATCGACGTCCACGGCGATCCCGCCGAGCGACGTCACCGCGTCGACCAGCAGCATGGCGCCGGCGTCATGCACCAGCTCGGCGATTTCGGCCAGCGGCTGGCTGGCGCCGGTCGAGGTCTCGGCCATCACGATGCCGACCACCTTGGGCTTCGCTTTCGCGAGCGCGTCTTTCAGATCGGCCGGCTCGAAAACCTCTCCCCAGGGGCGATCGATGCGCGTGACCTTGGCGCCCGCCCGCTCGGCGACGTCGACCATCCGCCCGCCGAAGACGCCGTTGACGCAGACCAACATCGCATCGCCCGGCTCGATCAGATTGACCACGGTGCTTTCCATGCCGGCGGAACCGGTGGCGCTGATCGCCATCGTCATCGCGTTCTCAGTGCGGAACACGGCGCGGAGCATGGCCTGCATGTCGTTCATCAACGACAGATAGTAAGGGTCGAGATGGCCGACCGTCGGCGCGCCCATCGCCTGCAACACGCGGGGGTGAATCTCGCTCGGGCCAGGGCCAAGCAGGAGGCGGACGGGCGGGTTCAAGGGCGGAGCAGGCATGGGAATTTTGGACTTTGGATTGGGGATTTTGGATTGGGGATCAAAGATTTTGGAATCGAAAATCCAAAATCCAAAATCTAAAATTAATCAGGCGTTTCACGAACGAGCCGGCTGATCTCTTTGAACTGCGGCGTGCCGGCGACTTCGCACCACTCGAAGAGCGCGGCTTCGGTCGTGGTCAAGGTGGCGCCGGCCGAGTCCATCCGTCGCAACGCGGTTTGATAGTCGATGTCGTAGCGCGAGCCGATGGCGTCGACCGCCAGGTAAACGCGGCGCCCGGCGGCGAGCAGGTCGAACACCGTCTGCTGCACGCAAACGTGCGCCTCGATGCC
>DATNEC010000694.1:0-4310 GCA_035606815.1 Pirellulales bacterium | reverse complement strand
ACGCGCCAGTTTTTGGAGGGCCTCGCGCCGCAACAGGTTTTCGAGGTGCAGCCATGACGCAGTTGGCGCGCGATAATGGCGATGGCAGGCGATCGAGCGCGGCATTGGCCTGGCGAGCGGGGGGCGTCAGCCCCCTGGTGGGCGCCAGAACGAGCAAGGAACGGACCAGGGGGCTGACGCCCCCCGCTCGCCTGTCTTCGGCGGCGGAAGGTCCGGCCAAGCAAGCGAGGACGCTTGCTCTACGTTGGCTGCTCGCGGGGGCCTGCCTGATCTCGACCGGCTGCGACATGCTCGACATGTACGACGAGCCGCGCTACGAACCGCTCGAAGCCAGCGAATTCTTCGCCGACGGCGGTTCTTCGAGACAGCTCGTCGAGGGCACGGTCCCGCGCGGCTGGCTCCGCGAGGACGAAGCGCTGTACACGGGCAAGTCGAACGGCGAATTCGTCAGCAAACTGCCCGTGCCCGTGGACCGCGAACTTTTCGAGCGCGGCCGGGAACGATTCAATATCTATTGCTCGGTCTGTCATAGCCGGACGGGCGACGGCGACGGGATGATCGTGCGGCGCGGCTTCCGACGTCCGCCGTCGCTCGTTCGCACCGAGCGGCTGCTGAAGGCGCCCGCCGGACACTTTTTCGACGTGATGACCAACGGCTTCGGCGCCATGCCCAGCTATGCCAACCGCATCGAGCCCGAGGACCGCTGGGCCATCGTCGCTTACATCCGCGCCTTGCAACTCGGCCAGAACGCCCGCCTTGAAGACGTGCCGGAAGACTCGCGGCAAGAGTTGGAGGAAGCGGCGAGCGGGGGGCGTCAGCCCGCCGGTGGGCGCCAGAATGACCAAGGAACGGACCAGGGGGCTGACGCCCCCCGCTCGCCTGCGTCGCCTTTCATGCAGCAACGGAAGGAGGGGTGATGAGGCCCTCGGACGAGTTGCTGGCTTTTTTCTCCAAGATCCGCGGAGTGGGACTGGCGGTCGGTTGCGTCGGGGCGGCGCTCTGCGCGGCCGGCTACTTTCTGCAACCCGAGCGATTTTTTCAGGCCTATCTGTTCGCGTATGTGTTTTGGCTGGGCCTGACGCTTGGCTCGATGGTGGTCGTGATGATGCATGGGCTGACGGGCGGCGGATGGGGCCTGGCCATCCGCCGCATCAGCGAAGCCGGCATGAACACGCTGCCGCTGATGGCATTGCTGTTCCTGCCCGTGCTGTTCGGCGTGCCATCGCTCTACGAGTGGTCGCATCAAGATGTGGTCGAACACGACGCCGTGTTGCAGTCCAAGTCGGCCTACCTGAACGTCGAGGGCTTTCAGATCCGCGCCGGCGCCGTGTTCGCCGTCTGGCTCGTGACGGTGCTAGCGCTCAATCGTTGGAGTCCGAACGAAGATCGCGATCCCGACTCGCCGCGCAGCATCCGCTTGCAACGCGCCAGCGGCGTAGGCTTCGCCCTCTATGGCCTGACGGTCACGTTCGCCGCCGTCGATTGGGTGATGTCGCTCGAACCGCATTGGTATTCGAGCATGTACGGCATTTTATTTGCAGCGGGCGAATCGCTCTCGGGGCTGAGCTTCGCGATCATCGCCATGACGGCGCTCGAACCTTACGATCCTTGGCGCCGCATCGTGAATACTGAACGGCGGCACGATCTGGGCAATTTGTTGCTGGCCTTCACCATGTTCTGGGCCTACATCGCCTTCATGCAGTATTTGATCATCTGGTCGGGCAACCTGCCCGAGGAAAACGTCTGGTACTTGCACCGCGGCGTCGGCGGCTGGGAGCTGATCGGCATGGCGCTGATGGGGCTGAGTTTCGCCCTGCCGTTCTTCCTGCTTTTGCTTCGCGACGTGACGCGGCGCCGCGCGCGGCTGTGCCAGGTGGCCGGCTTGTTGCTCGCGATGCAGGCGGTCAACGCCTATTGGCTCGTCGAGCCGGCGTTTTCTCCCGGAACATTGACGATTCATTGGCTGCACGTCGCCGCGCTGGCCGCGATCGGCGGCTTTTGGGCGGCGATGTTCGCGTGGCGATTGCAGGCCCGGGCCTTTTTGCCGATCCATGACCCTCAACTTTCGGAGGCGGTCGATGAGCGAACCGGGCATGCCGCCGCCTGAAGGCGAACGGCGACTGGGCTACGAACCGCGCGACGTCCGCGTCGGTTGGATATTGGCATTCGCCGGGCTGCTGGCGGCGATGGTGATTCTGGTCTTGCCGCTGGCCGATTGGACATTCAGAAGCTTCGCTCGCAGCGCGGCGAAAAAGGACGTCCCGGCGAGTCCGCTGGCCGCCGACCAAACGCCTCCCGCGCCGCTGCTCGAAAGCCGGCCGAGCGCGGATCTGGCGGAGCTTCGCCGGCGGGAAGAAGAGGCGCTCGCACATTATCGTTGGATCGACCGGCGCGAAGGCGTGGTGCAGATACCGGTCGATCGCGCGATCGAATTGCTGACCGAGCGCGGCCTGCCCGAGCCGCCGCCGGTCAAGAGCGACGGCGCGGCCAAAAGCGAGGGCCAGCCATGAATTCAAGTTTTTCAAACGCCCAGGCGAGCGGGGGGCGTCAGCCCCGTGGTATATTCCGTACTCTTTCCGGAGCCTACCAGGGGGCTGACGCCCCCCGCTCGCCGACCGTGATCATCATTGCTTTGTCGATCCTCTGCAGCCTTGCTCTGCCTGCGTCTCTCGCGGCGCAAAACCGCGCGATCACGCAAAACTACAAAACACCGGCGGGCAAGAGTCCGCTGGGCGGCATGGTCAACGAGGTCGGCATCGACCAAAAACTCGGAACCCAATTGCCGCTCGACTTGGAATTTCGCAATGAGAAGGGAAAAAAAGTCCGCCTCGGCGAATATTTTCATCAAAAACCCGTCGTACTGGCGCTGGTCTACTATCGCTGCCCGATGCTTTGCACGCAGGTGCTCAACGGTTTTCTCAAAACCAGCCAGGCCGTCAAGTTCACGATCGGCCGGGAATACGACGTGGTGACGGTCAGCTTCGATCCTCGCGACACGCCCGAGTCGGCCGCGGCCAAAAAGGCCAGCTATGTCCGCGCCTACCGCCGCCAAGGCGCGGAAGAAGGCTGGCATTTCTTGACGGGCGACGCCGAAGCGATCCGGCGATTGACCGCGGCGGTCGGCTTTCGCTACGTCCACGACAAAGAGACGGATCAATACGCCCACGCCAGCGGCATCATGTTGGCCACGCCGGGCGGGCGGCTGTCGCGATATTTTTACGGCATCGAGTACCCGCCGAACGATCTGCGGCTGGGGCTTGTCGAAAGCTCGGAAAACAAGATCGGCTCGCGCGTCGATCAAGTTCTCTTGCTTTGTTATCACTACGACCCGCTGACCGGCAAGTACGGCTTGGTGATTTCCGGCGCGCTGCGCTTGGCCGGCTTGGCGACGATGCTGGCGTTGGGCGGCTTTCTCGTCGTCATGTTCCGACAAGAGCGGCGACGGCAGCGGTTGGTGCGTCTCCCTCTCCCTCTGGGAGAGGGCCGGGGTGAGGGCGGTGCGTCAACGAAGATCTACGGCCCTCACCCTAACCCTCTCCCAGAGGGAGAGGGGAGTGCGAGATGATCAACGACGGCTTCCGCCTGTTGCCCGAGCAAGCCTCGACGCACGCTCCGCACGTCGACCTGCTGTATTACTTTCTGGTCGCGGTTTTTTTGACCGTCCAGGCGGTGGTCGGACTTCTGATCGTCTATTTCGCCGTCAAATATCGACGCGGATCGAAGGCCGAGCGCAGTCCTCCTGGGGCGAGGGATTTGTCCGCGGTCGCCCATCGTCAGCATCTCATGGAAATTGCCTGGATCGTCGGCCCCTTGATCGTGTTCGCGGGGATTTTCGTGTGGGGCGCCAAGCTCTACTTCGTCAGCTACCGCCCGCCCGACAACGCGCTCGACGTGCGCGTCGTCGGCAAGCAATGGATGTGGAAGTTCCAGCATCCCAGCGGAAAACGAGAAATCAATGAACTCCACGTTCCGCTCGGCCAGCCGATCCGGCTGGTGATGATTTCCGAAGACGTGATTCACAGCATGTTCGTGCCTGCCTTCCGCGTGAAGCACGACGTGCTGCCCGGCTCGTATAGCCAACTGTGGTTCGAGGGCAACCGGTTGGGCGAATTCCACCTGTTCTGCGCCGAGTATTGCGGCACGAACCATTCGCGAATGATCGGCCGCGTGGTCGTCCTGGAGCCGAACGAATATCAGGCCTGGCTCTCGGGCGGCGCTGCGAACGAGCCGCCGGCCGTGGCGGGCAAGCGGTTGTTCGAGGAGCTGCGCTGCGCCACGTGCCACCAGGGGGGCGGACAATCGAGCCGTTG